>JANQLF010000019.1 GCA_028280785.1 Planctomycetota bacterium | reverse complement strand
ATAAGAACATATATTTATGTTATATGTATGGCGCTAAGCCTTAAATATGCGTTAAAACAGAGCAAAATTTACCAAAGAGGTGTGGAAAAATACAGTCGTATGCTCGAAAAAGACTAGTTTAATTAAAGAGTATCGGCTAAGTCACCGTTTCTACCCGCTGCTGAAGTTGGTGATACAGTGCAAAGTGAGTGGTATTTAGAAATGGTAAAACAGCGAATTCTAAGATTGCTGATTAGAGTGATCGAAAGAATCTGATGGATGATCTGGGGAAGGTGTAGTTCGAAATTCAAATTTATATATTTAAAAATTGAAATCGCTGTCCGATAAGGGACATAATGTTATCTTTTGCGTTAATGTAACGCGTTATTAACAAGGTTTTCACAAGCACCCGGGTACTTAGTACGTATCGCTACTACTCTCAATCTTATAGGTTTCTGAAATTTTACGCAGATCAATTTTGAGTATTTCAAGTGCACGTTGGGTAGTGGGGAGGGTGAGACCCATTTTCTTAGCGAGTAAGCGCACGGTCCAGCGGCGTTTGTTTTTGGGCGGTTCCTTCACCATGTCCTCGAGTCGCCCGAGCACTGAGGGGGTGAGAATGCTCACCGGACGCCCGGGTTGTTCACCGTAATCCTGCACATTGGCATCTTGATTATTTTCCATACACCAACGGTTACGCCATTTCACCACGGTGTTTTGGTGCACACCAAGATGCTCGGCGATTTCCATGTTTTTCCAGCCTTCGGCCATTAAAAGGACCATCAGCGCACGGCACTTTTCTTTGGGTGCAGAGTCAGGGTCGCCAGCAATCGCTTTCAATTCTTTGCGTTGCTGAGCGGATAAATGAACAGGGCGTGATTCCCAGGGCACCGTTTGTTCCTCTCACTTTCCTTGCTTGTGTTCGCTTGCGGATACAGCCCATTCTAATGCATGGGGCTTTCGGGCTCTATACGTTTTGTGTATAAAACCAGATCTATAATACTAATGAATTCAAACGGATGCGCATGCTGAATTAAAGTTATAAATTACAACACTTTTTTTGAAGCAGCTGTGCTGCATTTGCACCATTTGGCACCGCTGTTTAGTTGTAAGTCTAGTAAAAATAGGCCAATTGTTCAATTCTTCGCAAATGCACCGTGACACTTATTTTACACTATAATATTATAATACATATAAAGCCATATAGATTTGTATTGTTTTATCGTGTTGTAAACTGCAGATGGTTTGACACATTGCTGATGTGGTAATGTACGATGCATCAACGTTGCAGTAACAACAGGGTAATAGATGTGCTCTATTGATGATGCACATTGTTTGGGACTGTTGCCATCTCCTGAGTAACGGTGTTCAATTGGTGAAAATTACAGAGATCTGTCGAAGTAATTCTTTCTGCCATTCTCATTGATGTGTCGATGGTTGGGCATGAGCAAGATGTTTTTCCATAAGTGGTGGGTTATGTAGAGGTGCTCATTGACGTTTATTTTTTCAATGCATTACAGGCAGGTGGATGACACGAATGCAGAAGGGGATTTATTTAAAATATCTTATTCTGGTGTTTTCAAATGATGCAGCTCCTTTATGATGAGCGAATCGAAAGGATGAATGAGATCAGTGATTCGTTACACCTACGTTGCCGAAGAAAATATTGTGCATGTATATCCCGGTGCGAGCCTCACCTTTGAAGCTATGCGTGCTTATGTTGATGCCATTTTAGCTGATGAGCGTATCGCTGATGGATTTATTGAATTAGTGCATTTCGATATTGTCGATGAATTTAGTTGGAAATATGCGCAAACTGAAAAAATTTTGAATTTATTTAAACGACTGCATACGAAAAAGCGGCAGATGGGCACTATTTTTCTGGTAGATACATCGTTGCAATTAGGCATGGCGCGCATGATTCAAGCCATATTTGAAGAACATATTCAATCACAAATTGCCCATTCAGTCAAAGAAGTGTCAGTGCTTATCCAGGCTATGCGCGCAAACGACCAGTTAGAATCCTAGCGGTGCTCCAAAAGACATGTGAATAAGAATGACGATTGCCTACGAATTTTGGAAAGAGCCCCATTGGGTGTGTGCATCATTGGATGATTGTACCAAACATGTACAAGCAGCTTATGAATTTGCGGGGAAATTGCCGAATAAACAATTAGGTGAGCATGTGTGCCAGGTGCGTTCGTTCCTAACGAATATTATTTACCTGTTTTCACTGACGTCGACCTACCATTGTGAGTCATTTAAAATATTTGTCCATGGCGATGGTAAGAACGACGAGGATTTTGAATATATGAAGGCCTACAGTTACATCTATAAAAATGATGAGTATTTAGACATTCTCAGCGTTGTGTTGGATGGAACGCTTCCGGAAACAGATAAGTGCCAACGACTTAAATAAAGGTGTCTGTGTTTATTCAAAGCTTGTTCGTTTGAGCGAAACATTTTGCAAGGAGCGAACATGGGGATCTGTAGCCCAACGCTTTTTCCAGCGTTTCACTTGCTCTTTGGACACTTTGAGGGTGTCGATAATTTCTTTGTGACTTAGCCCGTCATCAAGTGAGAGAATGATTTGAGCACGTTGACGTAGTCGTGGGGTATGTCGTTGTTTGACCAGTTTTTTGAGTGCACGCCTTGTCTCAATGTTCAACTTATCCATCAATGCTGATTCCTCAGGATATGTGTGTTTAATCAAGGGTATAGACTGCGCCCATTTACTTTCAGTAAACGGTGAATTATGAAATATATAATTATCTGCTATATTATGGGCATATATTTATCTATCAGAATATATTTAAAGACCGTCATGATTGAATTGTTAAATAATTGATTCAAATGTTACGTTCTTGCGAAGGTGCTCATAGTTTATGCAGTGATTTGTCGTTATCTAATTGGATCTGCATACGCGCAAGGACGTGGTACATTGTTGAAGGTGGTAAATCCATGCGTTTGGCAAGCGTGCGAATAGACCAACGTACATTACCGTTGGGTGGCGCTTCTTTCCGTAATATGGTTGCAACGGTTTCATAGGTACTTGTCACGCAGATTTTTGCGGGCCGACCAACAGAGGAGCCGTGATCATCAACGCTCGATTCTTTATTATTGCCGGTCCAACGGCCACGCCATTTAACAACAGTGTTTTCATGGATCCCAAGTGTTTGTGCAATACGTTTATTACGCAGGCCTTCGGCACAGAGTAAAATTATCATAGCTCGTTGTTTTTTGCGCTCAGACGTTTGCTCGTCATTAACGATGGCTTTCAGAGTATCGCGTTGTTTGGACGAAAGAATGACAGGTCGTGATTTCCAGGGCATGATGACTGTGTGTGTTTAAATTGTATGGTATTTTCGTAGTATAAAGTGTATACCGGTTGATCGCAAGATGCCAAGTTTTTCGTTAAGAGGATTAATTAAGAATATATAGTCTTTTGAGCAACACGCTGTTGTTGCACATAACGTTGTGGCGTGCAGTGATAAAAATTGTTGAAAAACTGAGCAAATCTACCTTGGTGATGAAAACCATACGATCGTGCGAGTGCACATAATTCACCATGTGGTATGTGTTCAGTTTCGATTATATGACGAATTTTGGTTAACCGCATGCCGCGTATATAGCGTTTTGGTGTAGAGTTGACAATGCGACGAAAGGATAACTCAAGTGTACGCCGTGAAATGTTGAGGGCATGTGCTAATGCATTGAAATCGATATGCTTTTCCAGGTGTTGATCCATGAGTTGGATGGCTTCACAGCAAATGTGTTTAGCTTTGGGAATTGGTAATTCCTTTTTCTCGACAAAGAGTTCAAAGATGCTATCGCGCATCCACTCTAAGAGATCGTCTTCAAGTAAGGTGGGTGGATGTACTGTATTATTCAGGGTGTTACAAATGTGTTGTGCAAGTATATTGAGGCTTTTGGTGCGTTGGTGAAAATAGCGAATCGTGTGTTGAATGATCGTTTGAGGATCTAAGCCGCATTCCTCTAGTAACGTACAAAAAAGTATTTTTGGTATAAAAATGGTAGCAGAGTGATGGTGCAGCGGTACATCAATGATTTGGATATGCGATCCAAAAGTTATATAGCCTGCGATGTCATGACTTGAGATGCCAGAATAGGTGCTAGGACAAAATTGATCATTGTAAAAAAGAACAACTTCTACCTGATCGGTGTGGATGGTATCAATGAGTTGAGCATGTGCGCCATGCCAAATAACGCGCATAAGACCAAGTGAGCCGATTCTTTGTGATTGGTGTGCGACTCGTAATTTTTGACCACGTATAGGTTTGTAGATAAGGCCTTCATAGGAGGCAACGCTGCTTAAAAACATTTCAGGATCATGATCCCAAATGGTCGTATTGGCTTGCAGAAAGGATGTGGATGGATGTCTGCTTAACATGTGCTGGATAAGGTCAGGTGTTTTGTTTAGAGGAGTACATAAACAAAACCAGAAGCTGCTGGCATTAAATTGGATGATTGGTGTTTATTACAGCTAGGATTCAATTGTAATAAATCTTGTTCATCGCTGTGTGCATTAAACGTTGGATGGTAATAGCATGTTGAGAATAAACTGTGGGAACAATGCCCGGCTTCCTGTTTGGTTTTAATGTAGGTAAAGAAAAGACCTTCATCTGGCAAATTTGAGCCACCGACATAACAGGTTTTATGTGAAGTAATTAGCTCAGTGAGCTGTTTTTGCGTAGTTGGTATGAAATCCATAAGTGATGCATTGTAAAGTTCAACACGATAAAACAATACAAAATCAGTGTTGAGTACTTGTGTGTTTGAGCTGCAACGAGCAATTGGCAATGACGTGGAACTGCGTAGAATCTACTCATGCGTAATTGTGATTTATTGGGCATGTTCATGGTATTGTTCTGCTTCATGTCCTGCACTAGTTCTTCTGGATCAAGCAAGGATAAATCACATATAGATTCACCGACCTTTTCCCAGTTATGGGAGAAGCGGTTAAGCACCAATAGTGCTGAGTCGGTGTTTGGTTTAGCTCAAGCAGCAGATGGCGGGTTTGTTTGTCTTGCTCAGACTGATGCAGACATTTCTGGTAATAAAACTGAGGTGAGCCGTGGTGGTACGGATTTTTGGTTAATCAAAGTTGATGAGGATGGTAATTATGTATGGGATAAAACATATGGTGGTGATCAGGAAGATTATGCACGTGAAATCATTGCCACGAGTGATGGTGGATTTTTAGTCGTCGGGTTTAGTTATTCGAGTAACACGGGCGACCGGACGGATGTAGCGCTAGGCAGCGAAGATATTTGGGTAGTTAAAGTGAAGGCAGATGGCTCAAAGGAATGGGATAGAGCCTATGGTGGGAGTGCTGGTGATCATGTTGAAAGTGTTTTGCAAACAGCTGACGGTGGTTATTTAATTATTGGTACCACCTTTTCACCAATTGGTGGTGATGTTTCTATTGCGACCAAAGGTGTTGGTGATGTGTGGATACTCAAAATTGAAAGTGACGGGACATATGAATGGGATGGTCGTTATGGTGGCAATAATAACGATTGGGGGCGCGATGCCACTGAATTAAGTGATGGGGATTTTTTAATTATTGGAGATACGAACTCCGATGCCTCTGGAGATATTAGTGAAGACCCTATTGGTAGTCGTGATTATTGGTTAATTCGTGTTGATTATACTGGAGGGTTGGTTTGGGAAGAGCGTTTTGGCGGTGATGATACAGATACGGCAACATGCATCATTCAGACCAATGATGGTAATTGTATTATTGGTGGGCGCAGTGATTCGGGTATTCATGCAGATAAAACTACCGCTTCACGTGGGTCGGTTGATCAGTGGATAATAAAAGTTGATCTAAGTGGTGCTAAAATTTGGGATAAGGCATTTGGCGGTGATTTCATTGATTATTTAAATGATATGTACAACGGTTTGGATAATACGGTTATGTTGCTTGGTCATTCCTATAATGATGGTGCACCAAATGGAGATATTAGTGATGTGACCCGTGGCATGGATGATTATTGGATTTTACGTATTGATGAACGTGATGGTAGTAAGTTGTGGGATAAACGTTGGGGTGGCAATAATTCTGATGAGAGTCATGGCCTATGTGCACTCGGCGATGGAACCTATGTGGTTGCAGGAAAATGTGCATCTACACCGAGCGGTGATGTGGGTGTTTCTGGATTTGCAGGCACTTATGATGTGTGGTTGATGAAATTCGATGATGGGCCGTGGTCACCAGGGGCAGCGACGGTAAATGCACCTGTCATCGTCGCACCAGCGTCAAATAACTAATCAAGTGCTTCTATTTTTTATTGGTATCGGTTTGATGTGTTTAAATTGGATAGAATGTTCACCATTTTTGAGAATTGGCATTAACGATTAACTTAATCATATAAGTAAGTTTATAAGTTAGGCAGACTGTTTCTTCTAGGTAAACAGGGATTAGTATTATGATTTTAATAATCAGAATAAAGTAAAAGTGTTGGAAATTTATAAATATTTATATGATGAATAGATGTGAGCATAAGAATGAACACATTACGAGTGGGGAATTGAGCGAATGATTACCTATGATTATGTATCGTCTAAAAATATAGTAAACGTGACACCTGGTACGCGAGTTTCATTCTATCAAATAGATAATTACCTAAGAGACTTGAACAATGATACATGTATTGAGAATGATTTCGTAGAAGTTGTCGATCTTAAACATGTGAAGGAATTTACTGTAGGGTATAACAAATATCCGATAATTGTATCCTACTTTAAGAATTTGAAGATCTCTAAAAATTATCGTGGTGTCGTTTTGCTGGGTCATAATAAATTACAACTTGGCGTAGCAAAACTGCTAGAAGCAATGTTTGGGGAAATTATGGATATGTATATCGCTTATAATGATTGTGAATTGAGCGATTCGGTTAAAAAATTACAGGACGTAAAATCTCAGGCAACTCGTATTGAATTGCACGATGCCATGGGGTCGACGCGAGCGTGGATGTCACAGCGCAAAGAGGGCTAGTGTATGCAGGCTCATTATTACATGAGAATAGTACGCAACGGAGGCGATCGATTTGTATGGAGATTCATGCATTATCGATGGACCGAATGGTCTTATTATCGGTGAAATGATTGATATGAGTGCTCCAGGGATGCTGCTGTTGGGGCATACGTAATTACTGTTGAAATCACAACCATAAAAAGTCGACGCGAGCGCGTCGGCTTTTTATGGTTATAGGTATTGTCATTTAACGATAACGCAGTGCCATCGCTTCAATGTGCCGCAGATCGGTTCCGCAACATCCACCAATAACGCGGAACGCTGGTGCAGTTTTAGCAATGTGTGTACAACGATGTGCTAGATCGTTTGGATCACCGTCATCGAGTTCTGTCGCTTCATCCAATTCTGCATGTGAACAACGAGATGCATTGGCGCGAATGCCACCGATTCGTTGGAGCCAAGCGTCTTCAGTAACGAGCGTGCTGTCGAAATGCAATGGGTGTGCACAGTTGATCATATAGTAGCTGGGATAGGTATCGCTTATATTATCTACGGCTTCAATCGCATCACCGAGATGTTGTCCAGATGGTAGGCGTCCATCAGTTTCTACAGTAAAGGAAATAACGGCTGGAATATCCGCTTGTTGAGCGGCAGTGGCAATGCCGGCTGCCTCTTGCCAGGTGGTCATGGTAAACGCAGAGACGCAGTCGGCGCCTCCTTTAATGAAACTGGCAATTTGTGCCTTGTGATATTTTGCTGCACCACTTACGCTCATGACTTCATCAACAACATATCCATCACCGCGCGGTCCGATGCAGCCACTAATGGCAATTAACGTAGAGGGCAGTGAGCTCATTGCTCTGAGTTCGTTACAGAAGCTTATGGCTTGTTGATTAATGTTATCTAATTCTGTGGTGCTATAGCCCAATTGCAGTCCCCAATCCGTATTCGAGCGCCAGGTCGGGGATTCGAGAATAAATCCATATCCATGCTCTTCTGCTAAGCGTAAATAAGGGAGGTAATAAGCGGCTAATTGTTCTTTACCTTCTTCGGTGTTGAGTAATTCAAAAGAAGCAAAAGCACGTAATTTCATGCCATGATTAAAAATGAGATCAGTTTCTAGACCCCCATCAGTAATATAGCGATCGCCGATAGCAGGTAGGGGTGAACGGGTGTGTGAAGGTAGTGTCGTGGTCATGTATGTCTCCTGGTTTATTGATGCACGAGCACGTCTTTGTAGGCAGACGGCAATCAGGATGTAAGAGACTTCATGTGTCTTTTAGGGTACTTCAGGTCCGCTCAGGTTTACCTTGAGTAACCCTCACTAACCTTGACTGAATACTATACTTAGAAAACTAGCTTCAGTACATGGGGGTGCGTTCATGAATGAACACGAGCACGCTGATGAGCCGCTTGCTTCAGAAGTATTGGGGGGTGGTGTTCAGCCAAAAAATACGAGAGAGCGACTACTCTTTACAGCTATAGAGCTTTTTTACAGCCATGGCATTCATGCTGTTGGTCTTGATCGCATACTGAATGAAGCGGGACTTACGAAAACGACATTTTATAAATATTTTGAAAGCAAAGATGAGTTGGTTGTTGAAGCATTGGAGATACGTGATCAATGGGAATCAGATAGTTTTATGAAAACATTGCATGAGAAAGCTGGTTATGATCCCAAGGGCTTGCTGTTGGCCTGTTTTGATGTTTTGGATGATTGGTTTACCCAGGAGCGTTTTCGCGGCTGTCTGTTTATGAACACCTTAGCGGAATATCCAACAGCTAGTGATCCGGTGCATCGAACCGCACGGCAGCATTATGAAAATACGGAAAAGGTGATTAGAGATATTGCGAAAGCGGCGGGTGTTTCAGACCCTGAGGCATTGGCTTTCGAGATATCGGTTTTGATGATGGGTGCCATTAGTCATCGTCTTGCATTTAAAGATGGCATGTCAGCAAGTGGAGCCAAGCGTATTGCAGAAGCGCGAATCGAAGCGTATTTACAAGCTTTGTAAGTTACTAGTTTTGCTAAAATTGCACGAGCCCAGCTATGATAGATCCGACTGCCAATCAAATGAATTTGATTAATGTGGTTTGTCAAATTACCCAACTGTTATTCACAAGTGCTTTGTCATTCAAGTTTAAGTTTTAAGTTCTGCATATTTTTCGCATCGTTTGATTTTCTTATAATTATAGTAACAGCATTTATTTTAAGATAGACTTATGAGCAGTATGCTTTAGGGATCATCACGGATCTCATTGCTAGCTTATTTCTCTCAGAATCTTAGATGTCATGGATAAAGATTCTTTGGTAAGTTTAAGAATGGGATCGAGAGCATGTAAAATTGTTAAAATTATCCGATCAAGAAAAGGCAGGGAGGTAAGGACGCATTAAAACAACATTGGTTTGCATTATGTCGGTATTAACAATTCTGAAATGTTAAAAGTTGTTTTGTTCCAAAGTAAAAGGGCCTAAAAAGGACCTTGTCATTGAAGAAATAGATAAAAACATCCATTTATTAATAAATATATTTCTTAGAACGATTATAAAAAATGTAATGATTAATAGTAAAATTTACTCGAAATTGAATAACAGTATTGTTTTTTTATGTGTTAATAGTCGCAGCATTTGAAACAAAATAGAGTAAGAATACTAGTGTTTTTGTATACGAACCAGATGGGAAGCGCTTCATTATTGAGCAAATAGGCCTTTATTTCGCTAATTTTTGCTTCAAACGTTGCGTGGTTGTATATACTGAGACGCTAAAATAACAAAGATTTAGGATTAAAGGCTTACTATACAATTTAATTTTGACAGCAATATTTATAGGTTTATGTTCTGGGAATCCTTTTGGAGTAATAGATGCATAATAAACATATTACTTATTTTACTATAGGCACATTAATGCTGCTGCTTGCTATTTTACACATCCCAATTCTTAAAGTTTCTATTTCACCAGCGGAAGAGCCGCGTAAAGAAAAATCGATTGAGGAAATTACAGATTTATTAGGGACGCCTGACTTAGATGATATTGAGTACCCTGATGATGAGGAGCCAACGGCGAAGCAAATTGAGCTGGGAAAAATGTTATTTTATGACCGCCGACTGTCTAAGCATAAAACAATGGCCTGTGTAACCTGTCACAATCCTGATATTGGTACGGGTGATGGTGTGGCTAAAGGTCGTGGCGTTGAAGGTGGTCTCGTTGGTCGTAATTCCCCGCATATTTATAATTTGGCTTGGAATAAAATATTCTTTTGGGATGGTCGCGCTGCTAGTTTAGAGGAGCAGGCACTTGGTCCTATTCAAGCTGAAGGTGAGATGAACATGCTTCTTGAAGATGTGGAGAAGCGAATTGGTGCTGTAGCGGGTTATCAAAAATTATTTAAGGAAGCTTATGGGGATAATGCAATTACTTCTGAAAACATCGGAAAGGCTATCGCAGCATTTGAGCGAACGTTGATATCAGACAATTCTGCCTTTGACCGATATATTGCAGGTGATGAATCGGCGATGTCTGAAGAAGCCAAGCATGGCATGCAGTTGTTTGTTGGTAAGGCCGCATGCATTGAATGCCACAGTGGTCCAAATTTTACTGACCAAAGTTTTCATGATCTCGGCATGAAAAGTGATGATTTGGGTCGTGGAAAAATAATTAAGGCTAAGTCGATGAATAAAGCCTTCAAAACCCCAGGTCTGCGTAATGTGGTTTTCACTGCGCCTTATATGCACGATGGTTCTCTTGGTAGTTTAGAGGAGGTTGTGCAATTTTATAATCGTGGTGGTGATAGACCTACGGATAATAAATTAGTGAAAAAATTGAATTTAACACCACAGGAAGAACGCGCTTTGGTGGCATTTTTGGGTGCACTTACCGATCCCGTTATTGTCAAGCGACCTGAGATTCCCAAGGATTAACTATGTTCAGAATTGCTTTGTTGTTCATTATAAGTTGTGTGCATACCTATGCAGTGGATCTCGAGGTGAAATTAACCTTTGATAAGCGTCCGACACCATGCGGCATGATTTATATGCTTAATGATGATAGTTTGACTAAAGAAGGGGTGAAGACATTAACGGTTACTCAAAAGGGTAAGAAATTTAAGCCACGCTTAATTGCAGCGGCAAAAGACTCAAAAGTGATTATTAAAAACGATGATACGATTCAGCATAGTGTTTACGCGAATGACACCAAGAACAATGTAACTATTGATCATGGCATGAAAGATCCAAACGAAGACATTACGCAAACGATTACTTGGAAAGAGGGTGCAGTTGCGAAGTTTGGTTGCCGCATCCATCCGGAAATGGCGCTCTATATAGCCCATGTGAAGACCAAGCACCATAAATGCTTTGATATGGAGAAGAAGGATAAAGAAACGAAGGTTGTCATTGCTAATGTGCCGAGTGATGAGAAAGAATATAAGCTATGGCTTCCTTTATATGATGAAATGAAGGTCAAGATCAAGGCGGGAGAAACCAAGAAAATTGATATAGTTCGTAAAGGTAAGAAGAGAGGAGAGGCAGTCTTTACTGCGAAAAATAAAGAATGATGAAAATAGTTTCTTATAAGATAATTGTAATTTTATCCATTTCATTTCTAATGTCCTGTGGCAAAGAGGATTCGGTTCCGAAGGCACCACCAGTGGAGGCGGTTAAGTCGGTTGACCCAACGGTTCCTATACACAGTAACGAGGAATTGCTGGAACTTTACGCAGGTATTGCCAAAGGAGAATGGGCTGAGACATCCGGTCCTGAGTTTTCACCAACACATTGGGATTACTATTTTAGAAATTTTATTAATCAGGATGTGGAAGTGTTTAAGGAAAATTACAATAAAGTTGCTGAAGAGATGGAATTGCGTGAATTGGGTGAAGATATTGATGTTGAGTATATAGAATACAAGCCAGGAACGATTATCGCCAAAGAACATATGGATGAAGAGTATGATAAAAAATCACAAATGGGAACATTGATGATTAAAGAGCGACCAGGTTATGACACAGATGCGGGCGACTGGCGCTATGTAGAAATCCGAAGCGGTAAAATCATTCTTGATGGCAATTCACAAAATCACAAAGTATTTAAACGTTGTGTTGATTGCCATGCTAATGTGAAGAATAGAAATTATATTTATAACAATTATTTTAACAAAAAATTGAGTCTTACCGCTAAGTGAAGGCCATTAACATGTCTATCAGCAGACAATTTGTTACTATGGTTTTAGTGTCTATATTAGCGGTGTTTTTATGTACTTGCCTAGTCTGTTATTGGAACCTTAAGGGTATCATGATGGCGGACTACAAAGAGGGCTTGGATAATAAAAGTATTTCAGTTTCTAAATATGTGAACATGCAACTCGATAGTTATGAGAAGTCATGTTACGCATTTGCAAGGCGCCCTATTTGTGGAAATTTACTCGAGACAGAAGATAAAGATACTATTCTCGACGGATTTAAATCGATAAATAAACCAGTAGATGTCAGTAACATACTCTTTGCTGATTATGACGGTGAATTCATCGCTGATTTGAATAATGCGTATGTTGGATTCAGTCATTGGCATAATCAACTACTCGAGCAGGCATTTGACGGTAAATATCCGCCAATCATGCTTTGCACTACAGCAAATGGTGCGTCGTTTTTACACATTGTACCAGCTGGGGACTTAAGTGATCCAATTGGTCATTTGCTGTTTGAGCGTCCAATAGATAAATCTTATATTAGCGAATTAGGGAATGTTTTTGATACGAATGTGCTTTTGGTGCATAATAATGAAGTGCGAGTAAATTCTATGGACGCTCTGGTTCACCTTAAAAAGCAGGGTGCAGAGAAGTTTGAAACGACTGATGAACGATATATGATCAGTGGTTTTGCCTTAGATTATGAAGGGGATGAACATCATTTGTTATTGGCTAGTGATACGGAAGTTATTCAGGCGCATATTACTGAAGTTTTATGGCAAATGCTTTTGTTTTCTGCGATAGCAACGGTGGCAATTTTAGTATTGGTGTTGTATTTAGTGAAGCGTATACGTATTAGTATTCAAGCGATGTTAACTGATTTGTCGGGTAGCATTAGCGAATTGTATGCGATAAGTGCTAATGCACAGCACTCAAGCGAGCAAATTAACAAAGGTATCAAGGATCAAGTTGGTAGCATCGCCAAGATTTCCGGGTATTTAAATGACCTCGTTGAAAGTGCTGAGCAAAACCGTCGTGAAGCTGATGATGCACAAAATTTATTGAACGTCATTGGTGAAGTGGTTTCAGCCGGAGAGGAGTCTGCCGAGCATATGTCCTCAACCGTTACACAAATTGAATCATCAACATTCCAAATCAGCGATGTCTTAAAGACACTCGAAGCAATCGCTTTCCAGACAAATATTTTGGCTCTTAATGCATCGGTTGAAGCTGCGCGTGCAGGTGAGTCTGGTCATGGTTTTGCAGTGGTTGCTGAGGAAGTGCGCAGTCTGGCTATGCGGTCAGCAGAAGCAGCCAATGAGACCTCCGATCTGATAGATGGCGCACAGGGCAATAGCCGCGAGGGCGTTGATGCTTCACAAAACGTCTTGGAAAAAGTAAACGCAATCAAAGAGCATATGGCAACGATCGTAGCTCAATTCAAGCGTATTAACGATGCGAGCCAGCAACAACGATATCATGTTAAGAATATCGATGAGTATGCCCATGAAATAAAGATCTCCTCAGATAAAAATGCTAGTTTTTCCGATGAGACCCAGTCGATGAGTCGGCAACTAACGCACTATGCAAACTTGTTGCAAACTAGTTCAGAGAAGATTGCCCAGGCGATTATTGGATGATATTTGTAAAGCGTTACACTATCGTATAGCTATTAGTGTTTGAGTGATACACAATGTTCCACTCAAAATAAATCTACAAAAGTTAGTAAGCATATTTTGAGTTTTCTCGTATTGTCTCATGAATAGAGACGAAACCGTCAAGAGGAGTCTGGATATGCATGTGGGTCAAACTGCACGACGTACATCGCAAATAAGTGCGGAATTCGTTAAGAAATGTGCAAAATTACTGTGGATTATAACCCATTACACATTTGCAGGTTTAGCGAGTGATTAAGGTCATTGTCTTAACGGCAATCGCAATGGTGGCATTTGCTGCAAATTCACTGCTGTGTCGCGTTGCTTTACGAGATACACTCATAGATCCGGCGACGTTTACGTTTATTCGCATTGTGTCGGGTGCTGCTGCATTGGCACTGTTATTGAAGTTAAGATCCCAATCTGCCTATTCAGAAGGGAAGTGGTCTTCAGCAGGAGCTCTGATAGTTTATGCTGCTGGTTTTTCTTTTGCTTACATTCAGTTATCGGCAGCAACTGGTGCATTATTGTTGTTTGTGGCGGTACAGATTACGATGATCGGCTGGGGATTTGTTATCGGCGATCGTTTTAATGTGTCTCAAAGTTTAGGCTTTAGTGTTGCTCTTGGTGGATTGGTGTATTTATTGTTGCCTGGATTAAGTGCACCGCCCTTACTGAGTTCATTGCTTATGATTGGTGCTGGTATTGGATGGGGTGTTTATTCTTTACTGGGTCGAGGTGTTGGTAACCCAACGGCCGCGACTGGTGGCAATTTCGTTCGTGCGAGTGTTTTAGCTGTTCTATTAGCGGTAGCAGGGATTCCTTGGTTTCAGTGGGATGTGCCAGGTGTTATTTATGCAATTATTTCCGGCGCTATAACCTCCGGCTTGGGTTATGCGATTTGGTATGCCGCATTGAAAGATTTAACAGCGACCTTGGCTGGTACGATTCAGTTGAGTGTTCCCGTCATTGCTGCGTTAGGTGGAATGCTATTTTTGGACGAAGTTATAACCTTGCGATTTCTTATTGCGTCGACTGCTATTCTCGGTGGTATCGCAATGGTGATTTTGAGGCGACACAAGGTCAAATAGTTGTCTTAAGATCAGCGAATTGCGGTAGATAGCTTTCATCCCTTTAGCTTATTGTATCGGTTGGTGGCCTTGCGGGTGAACAGTATTTGCATAAATTTACCAAATCGTATCGTTTATATTGTTGTTTGTTGGGGGTGTAGTATGCGAGTTTGTATTCTGATTTTTATGGCTGTTTTGATCTGTTCTTGTTCTAGCGGCTCGAGTTCCAATAAGAACCCGGATTCCGTATTGTATAAAAATGGTGACTATGGTTTAGTTGCCACCACGCATGAGTTTAGCGTTTATATTAATAGTTGGGACGGTGTATCTGCTTGGGTGCAGGATACCTACCGCTTTGATGAACTTGATCTCACTATACGCGGCGGCGCTGTTTCCGGTACAGCGCGCGTCTCAACGGCAGGGCCTGGTTGGACGCTTGCTGAATCCGTTACGATTACGGGTGGTACGTATAATGGGGCGCTCTATTTGCGTTTCACAAATGGTGCCGCTGTTATTCAATTAATCGGCAAACCCTATGATGGCAGTTACGTGCTGGGCTATCCACATATTACGGAAGTTGGTGAGTTTGCAGGTGTAGCGATTCGTGATGGAGATGCGACGCAAATAGGCAGATGGACGAACACTTCATCATTTGAGCGTAAAGGATCAGCGTCACGCGAGCCATCGAAAAAAACATTTTCGCTGCCATCTGCTGCGTCACGTTATGTGGATGACGTTTATGACATCGGTGGCGGACGTTATGAGTTAATCAGTTATTACGGCGGGAACTATGTTGAGACACAATTTAGACTAGCAGATTTCGAATTAACGATCAGTGGGAATGCAGTGAGTGGATCCACGACTGTTAGTGAGTTAACTATTAATGATCTGGATAAAACTGGTGTTATTACTCTGAGTGAAGTGGTAACGGTTAGTGGAACAATTACAGGAGCGATTGTTAATCTGGAATTAGACTTCGCCGGTGGATTTTCGACGGGTTGCATGTTGACGCTCACCAACGAGCCAACGGGTTTTCAAGCAGGAGGTGACATCACCAATGTTACTTGGCGAGGTTTTACCGTGCCGGATACTCAATTTGGTGGCGGATCTTGTAGGGCTATAGGCGTTGCGCCTGCTCCAGTGCTTGCACCGCCAACAGCATTGGCATCTCGTTAACATTCGTTAAAAAGTCTCTCGCATAGCTGATTGCGAATTCATTACGGATCAGCGTTTCTTGGAACGCATATTTTTATTTTGAAGGAAGATCGAAATGGCTTGGAAAATGATACGTACATGTGCGGTTAATTTTCGTAATAAAACCATAAGCTTTAGTTTGTTAGTTTTATTAGGTTTCATGGCTTTTATGCAGTGTGTAACTGCTGCTGAAATAAATGTCACAACTGTTGATGACGTTATAGATGGTAGTGATGGGGAAATGTCGCTGCGCGAAGCTGTTATTGCGGCCAATGGCATGACTGGTGATGTCGTCATCAATATTCCTGCTGGCACCTATACCATGGCTATTTTTGGTAAAGATAGTGCTGATGCGACAACTGGTGATTATTATTTCGATAGTGGTTTAGATAGCATTCATATTAAAGGAGCAGGGAAAACGGCGACTATCATTGACGCTGATTATGGAGATCGCATTTTTCGTTTTGCAAATTCAATGGATGTTACCATTGAGCGCATGACGTTAATAAATGGTAACTATATCGGCAATTCAGCTGTAACTGCTGGTGCAAATGGTGCAGCTGGCACTGGCGGTGGCATCAATATTGCAGCTGGTATCGGAAATGAGAGTTATCTTCTTCGCGATCTTATTATTCAAAACTGCACGGCAACTGGTGGTAATGGTGCTAATGGTATCGATGCAAATGATAATGGCGGCACTGGTGGACAAGGTGGTGTAGCAAATGGCGGTGGTGTTATGATTGCGCGATTAAATGGTTCGGGGTCTTTAGAAATAAGTCGCGTTACTTTTAAAAATAATAATGCAATGGGCGGTGCCGGGGGGAATGGCGGTAGTGGTTTGGACAATGGCGGTAATACCACTGGTGGCGTAGGCGGTGCAGGCGGTTTCTCATGGGGTGGTGCCATGTACATTCGTGATTCAGGTTCTGGTGCTATACACATTTCCCATTCGTCTTTTATGAATAATACCTCTTGGGGTGGTCAACCTGGTGTGGGCGGCGT
>JANQLF010000088.1 GCA_028280785.1 Planctomycetota bacterium | reverse complement strand
AAGCAGTGAGTGACAACAAACCAACAACAGCAATTAAAAAATGTTTCATATTTATTCGCCTCTTTTTTCTATAATTTCAACCAACTTAACCATCATCAGTTTTAATTCATTTTCACGTCCGCAGGCCTTGGCCGCCGGCAACGCACCTCGCAATTCTGTGCTCGCTTTTTTCAAACCCTCAGCGGTCCCTGCTTCTACGCCTGCTACTGCATTATTCATCGCTGTCGTTACGGCTGCTGAAGCTGTTTCATTTAAGGTTGTTTGTAATTTCTGTGCCCGAACCACAGGACCCTTACCAACCACTAAAGGATCTTCACCAATAGCTTTTAATGCCGCCGATGCATCTGCCCATTTTTGTGCAGCAATTGCCGACTCGGCCTTCTTTAAATCTGCAGATACTGCTTTATTTTTATCCGCAATTGCTTTTTTATAGGTCTCAACAGTTGGCTTTAATCCAGGGTAGGGATCAGCCTTGGACAGCGCTCGATCAAGAACCGCGAACTGCCCCTTGTCGTGAATTTGTTTAAGACTGACCGCCACTTTTTCTTGGTCCTTCAATTCAGCATTAATTTTTGCCTGCATGGTATTCAAGCGGCCAAGTGCTTCTTTGCCAATGATCTCTTCCTTCGCAGCAACGCCTTTTAACAAAGCCTGGGCATCACTCCATTCAGACTTATCAATATGCGTTTGGGCTGTGTCTAAACTAGACTTGGTCTTGGCATTAAAATCCATGACCGCAGTTTTTAGTTTAGTCGACTGCGCATTTAATTCCGGATAATCTTTCGCTTTGGGCAATTCAATGGCCAGGAGAGCATAGTGTTCTTTTACATGCAATTGTGTTAATGCGCTCTGCACCGCTTTTTGCTGATGCAATGCCGGATCAATTTTCTTTTGTAATGTACCACGTTTGGTATGTGCGTCTGCACCAATGACCTGTTGATTGGTGTCAACCTTACTGATGGCAGATGCAGCGGCTTCCCAGTGTTGTTGACCAACTAAGGCTTCGGTTTTTGCCAATTCCGTAATCACCACTTTAGCAGCATCGTCGCAGGCTTTTTGATAAGTAGCGCAAAGATCTTTTAACTCAGGGTACTCTTTAGCTATCGTGAGTTTTTCACCCAAGGTCGCATAATATTTCTGCTCATGTAATTTCTTTAATTCATCGGCAACGCGTTGTTGATTTTTCTGACCATCTTCAATTTGTGTTAATAACGCTGCGTGGTCGGTACTGTGTTTCGCCAGTTCGTCATAAGCAGTTTTTGCTTTAGTGTATTCTTTTGCTGCCAAGGCTTCATTGACAGCTTTCACCATTGGCGCCGTATCTACTGTTTTTGGTGTCGGCTCAGGATCTTTTTGTTCAGTGTTATTTGGTTCTGGATCTTTTTTTGGATCTTCAACATTAGTTGTCGGTGTCTGTTGATGATCAGTTCCATTATTGGAATTGACCGCAACCGTAGTCGTATTATTTGCTGGTGGTGTTGGGTCATCAACGGGATCGGTCTTATCTCCACCACCCATTGCAACGACCGCACCGATACCCGCCGCAATAACCAGTACGGCAACAATTAATAACGGTGCTTTTGATCCGGTTTTAGCGACTTGTGTCGATTCAACGGCGCTGCCTTTATCTTCAGCAGCACTGGCCGAGGTATCAGCCATTAAGGTCATATCATCATTGCCGCCAGTCGTTGCGAAAGCCGTTACGTCTCCGGACTGATTTTGATATTGATCGGTAACGATCGTTTCTGCCTGTCCATCCCCAGCCATAAATGTGGCATCATCATCTGTTGCCATCGGCTGTTTCATGGTCGCCATAGTGCTTTCGTCTTGCTTCTCTGCTTTTTTCGCGGCGTCAGCAATGCGCACTAATTCAGGAACCTTAGCCGGCACGTCATTAATACCGGATAATACTTTATAAATCTCAGCAACCGATGGCCGTGTGTTTTGATCTTTAGCCACACAGCGCATAATTAAATTAGCAACTTCATCGGGTATACCGGGTACAACTTGTTGAATTGGCTTGGGCTCTTCGTCGCAATGTGCACGCAATAACGCCATGGTATTTGCGGCAGTAAACAACGGCATGCCCGTGATTAAATGATACCAGGTTGCACCAAGTGAATAGACGTCGCCTTGTGCACCAATAGCTTCGCCCTTACATGCCTCAGGCGGCATATAATTAGGCGTACCCATTAAGGTGCCTTCCATGGTCATCGCTGTTGAATCTACATTTTTAGCCAGGCCAAAATCTGCTAATTTAGCAACACCTTTTTTACTCAACATGATATTATCAGGTTTAATATCACGGTGAATAACGTCGTGTTCTTTCGCTGCGGTTAAGCCGTCAGCAACTTGCATGATAACACTCGATGCCTGCTGCCAATTTATTTCAGTACCAATGCAGCTCTTTAAATCATAGCCACCATCGACCAGTTCCATGACAATTAAATAATGCTTGTCATTTTGATCATCGATGAATTGACCAAACTCAAAAACCGCAACAACATTGGGGCTATTAATCATCGCAACGCATTGCGCCTCACGGGCAAAGCGTTGGATGATTTCAGGATCATCGGCTAAGTGGCCAGCAATACGCTTAATTGCAACAGCGCGCTTTAAGGTGATTTGCTCGCCACTATAGACCTCGCCCATCGCACCACGGCCGAGGAGCTTGCCGATTTTAATATTACCAACGGTACAACCTGGTGTGAGCATAAAGCCTATCTAAATAAACCGCGGTCCACTTGCTTGGTAATTTGTACGCGATCCGCCCAAACGATTTCGTTGGTTTGCACGCTACGTAATTCCATGTCCACTGCGTAGGTCTTATCTTTTTTACGACCTTGTTGGTCATTTTGTACGTTAATAGAACCGGTTAAAATGAAGTCAGATCCAGTTTCTTGGAACATCTTCTTTTTAGTATCGCTAGAAGCATGCTTGTCTTGGTCTTTCAAGACATTACGGGTGTCACCACTACGAGCACCACTGCGCACTTTAATTTTACCGCTGTTTAACATCGCATTACGAATTTCTTTTGCGAATATATCAGTATTGATGACTTCACCATTTGATTGCACAGTGATATCAGCAACTTGAACGACAGGCTTTTTACTATTGGCCAAAACAAATTCGTTAATCCAAGGACCACCAACGATTAATTTGGTTAAATCTCCGGCAACGATTTGACTATCGGTGTCATTCCACTTACCAGTCAAGTCACGAGCTCCACGCTCAGTACGAGTTACTTTTGGGCCGCCACAAGCACTCAGCATCATAATGCCGAGCATGATAAATATAGCGGAAATACAAATTGATGTACGCATGTTGGTTCCTTTGAAAGAAAGAAATTAAGGTTTAAAGGTTCGTGATGGAATTATTGCAAGACGATTTTCTTGTATGGTCACCTCACCGAGATCCATACTGCCACCGCCATGAGATATATGTAAACGATAGGTGCCAGCAGGCAGGTCAATCATCGTCGCTGAAATATGATTTGGTAATAACCACCAAGACCGCGTATCAGCAACTTCGGTCATGGTTGCAACTGCGCTACCAAAGAAACGTGTAAACAGTCCTGTTGCCACATCTTCCTGCATAGCTTCTTCAGCGGCCACATGCGCAGCAACTTGTTTTGCAGCAGCACGGGTAAAGGTTTTTATAAATAAAGGTCCTTGCTCGTCTTTGAGCGTCGCACGCGCATAAGCATCGAGATCGCTAACAACTGCCAGCTCTTGCTCAACAGTAGTATTGCCACTTTGGTCAAACACACTGATTAAACCAAGACCAGGCAGTGTTTCGTCAGCTTCATGTACTGGCATTGCAAAGCCCATAACTGCCAAGCCAGAGCCAAAAAAGTCATCCACAACATCGCCCGGCAATTGAAGAGCACTCAGAGTTTCTAAACCTGAGGTTTGCGGTCCATTGGCATAAAAAGCTACGCCACCAACATGAAATTGTTGTGAATCCTTAGGTGCTGCACCAACTGCAGAAATAATGCGAATGTCGAGCGTCTTTGGTCGGGCAATAAATCCGTCTTGTTGAATAATCAACAAAGAACCTTGCCCCTTTTTCCAATTCAACTTCTCTTTGCTTTTGTAATCTTTATTATTGTAAATCAGACCGTTACGCGCTTGTAATGTTTCTGCGAATTTAGGTACGCCACGCAATTCAAATTCGAAATTTCGATCTTTTGCATAAACATCAATATCTTCTGGATACGCTTCCATGGCACGGAAAAACATTGCATCAGCTAATTGACGATCGGGATTATTTGGCTTTGGCATCGCCATCACCAAGGCCCCAGTATATAAATTAGCAAATGGATCTTTCTTATAGCGACGGCGGCCAGCTGCGTCTTCAGTCTCTTTTAACTGATCGAGCGTCATACGACGTGCAGCGTTACGCGCACGCTCATAATGATCTTTAAAGTCAATGGTCGCATCAACCACACCTGGACCATTCATACTACCATCGGTGTCTTTAATAATTTCATACGATGGGACGTAAATACCTTCGAGTATTTGCGCCTGCACCAAATGATTTAATGAACGAACTAAATCAACTTGAATGTGCTCAAACGCCTCGCCGTCGTAGGCACGAACCGTTTCATTAGCCATGGCAGATCCAACTGCGCCACCAACGCTTATGCCACGACGCGCATCAACTAATTCACCAGCAATGGTGGTGAATTGTTCGGTGCGCTTAAAATCATTCTGCATTACGGCCAGGGCACTTTTTTGCATGTACCATAAAAGCCGATGTTTTTCTTTTCCAGGTCCTTCGTCACCCTTACCACCATAGATTTTATCAACCATCGCAGCTGCTGTGGCATAGTCGTGCATGCCAACTGCGTCGAGGGCCTTTTGACGACGTGCTTCTGTCCCACGTGGGGTGCTACAAGCAGCTAAGAGAATGATACTTAAAACAAGTGATAGAAGTCGCATACGCAGTTCCCAAACTAGGTGAATGTTGTACGCGTCCTGTACCCTATTACTAGCCCGTGTTTATGTCTTCCTAAGCATCGCGCTGCTGCATTTGCAGGTCATCCAAAGCCCGGCTACCAGTCTCTAAATGGCCAGGAAAGGTCCCATGCCGGTAATAGGATTGGCAAAGCTCAGACAGCAATCCATGAACGTCAACACCATCACGCAATTGCACATAAGCAGCAGTAAACGCTGCTACTCCCTGCTTGTCTAAGTCGGCCAATTCTAAAACCCAACCATCAACCAAGTTACAAGTTTGCATCACCGAACGACTGGCTAATAAGCGTCGGGCTTCCCACAGTACCGTATCGTGATCAAGGCGCCGCTGAATCTCATAAGCAAGACCACCATCTCGTTGATGGGCTTGAATCAGCTGCTGTTGGCCAGCAACCAAGCCATGATCCTGCCTGGTCAGCATTGATGGCAGTCGTCCATGAACCGTCAGCCATAAGTGTGGCAACGCTGGATCGTGGCAACGAGCGCAGAGTCGAGCCACTTCGCGCGCGCTACATTCCAAGCTTAAAATCGCAGCATCCACCCCCTGCTGTGCCAAAGATTTCAGCGTCCAGCTATTCACTACATTGCAGTAATGATCGGCAACACTGCTTAAGCCTGCACGTTGTGCCGCTTCAATAACACCGATGTGCCCGGCGAGGACTGGCACGCCAATCTGAGCAATATGCGGTGAGCAATAGCGAATGGGTGAGTGACGAATAAAGGTGTTTTCTGGTAGATGTAATTCCTGAGCATCATTTGACCATAAATCTAAGAGTGGATCATCTAAGCACACATAATCTGCGCCCTGTTCGAAAGCATCATCTATTGCATCAACACTACCAACAACACAAATAATCTTTGTCGAGCGTTGCTGAATCTCTTTTTCTGATGGAACAATTGCAAAACTCGGTGTCGCGTCTTGTTGATCACGCTGTGCTTGCTCCAACTGTGCGATGCAGTCGCGGCGCATTTGCTTTAAATATTTATTTGGTAGAAAACACGAACCTTGAATATTATTGATTAATGATTCGCAAGTGAAATCTGTTTCGCCCAATGCAGCCAATGTTGCCTGCAGTCGATCATCATCCAAAGATTGTTTTTGCGCTACTTGCAACGGAATTTCTGATTGAATGTTAATCGATATATCGCCCCAACCCGCGTTTAATACTAGAGGCTCATCAACAGCGCCACTGAGCGTAAACTTCAATGGCTTCTTAACCTCAATTGTTGGAATAGATTTAATAGCTTGTTCAACCTCCTGCTTAAATGCCTGATCGCTATTTAAATACACAGGAGTTTGTGACGGAATAAATGCGCCCTGTTCTTGAATACGAATTTTACATTGCCATTGTTTTTCTTGCTTGGCCTCAACATGCGTTATCAAAAAACCATCGCGAAATTGACCAAGTGTCATCGAAAAACCTTGTCCGACCTGTGGTGCGCGCTGTGCTCGCAATAGCGCTTCACCACGTTGGCGATCAATGCGTATAATAACTGCGTCGGCTTTTTCAGTTTGATCAAGTTGTTGACGACTTAATCGACTGCGCTGATCATAGATACCATCGATTGGCGCACTGGTGTGGCCACGAGAAAATACGCGCTTTAATTCCTCTTTAACACGCTCCGATTGCAGTGATTTTTTTGCCACCCATGCATCAACAGCTTGTCGAAACGAATGACTAACGGTGTATACATAATCGGGTCCCTTGAGCCGCCCTTCGATTTTTAACGAAGCGACCCCCGCATTCGCCATCATCGGAACAGCATCGATAAGACTCAGATCTTTCATGCTTATCACGGTGTCGTAATCATTGGCGTTTCTGCTCTGATAATCATAGCGACAATTTTGCGCGCAGGTTCCACGGTTAGCACTGCGACAACCAGAAAAATTAGACATTAAACACTGACCACTAAATGCATAACATAATGCGCCGTGAATAAAATGTTCCGTTTCTACATCTAAACTGGCAGCATAAGTCGTTAATGCTTGTAATTCTTCAGCAGACAATTCGCGTGCTAAAACAATACGCTTGGCCCCTAAGCCAGCCAGTTGTTTTATTTGGCTTTTACAATGAACAGTCATTTGAGTCGAAGCGTGTAATTCTAAATCAGGTATATGTTCGCGCAGGCAATGCCATAAGCCTAAATCCTGTACTAAAACTGCATCGATACCGGCTTGGTGTGCACGACAAGCCATATCAAGGGCTTTATTAAATTCATCATCATGCAATAAGGTATTTAAAACTACGTAGCCTTTTAAACCATGATGATGTAAATAATCCATGTGATTTGGTAAATCAGCAAGACGAAAGTTTTCCGCGCGACCGCGAGCATTGAAGTGACGCAAACCTAAATAAACCGCATTGGCTCCACCGGCGACTGCAGCCGGTAGGCAATCCGGTGAACCCGCAGGTGCTAAAATTTCAGGAGACCACGTATCCATCTTTAAGCTCGTAGATGTGCGCCAGCATCGACAAAAATAATTTCCCCACTTATGCCTGACGCTGCATCGCTTAATAAAAATTGTGCCGTCTGCGCCACTTCTTCTGCATTAATATTGCGGCGCAATAAGGAACGTTCAGCGTGATCTTCCAAACGTTGTTTAAATCCCGGCACAGCACTCGAGGCTAAGGTACGAATTGGTCCAGCACTAATACCATTTACACGAATACCTCGTGCACCGAGTTCGTACGCTAAATACCGTATCTCTGCTTCAAGCGCAGCCTTGGCCACACCCATAATATTGTATCCAGGTTTGATTTGTGTTGCACCTGCATAAGTGATCGCAACAACACTTGCCTGATCATTTAATTGCGAAGTAACTGCTTGACAAATTTTCGATAAACTATGCGCGCTTATTTGTAGCGCTTTAGAAAAATCAGCCTCACTTGTTTCCATCACACTAATTGCGTTTCCGTCGTCATCATGTAGACGGCCATAGGCAATGGCGTGAACAACACCATCAATGAACACACCCGCAGCTTGTAATTGTTCCTGAAATTCTTTTATGCTCGCAGGATCACTGACATCACAGGCACAGCATAAATGTCCGTCGCCAAACTCGGTCATCACCGCTTCAACACGCTTTTTTAATCGCTCATCTTGGTAGGTCGCAATAAGGCGCGCGCCAGCAGCGTGAGCAGCCTGTGCTATGGCTGACGCGATACTGCGCTCGTTAGCAATACCACAGACAAGTAGCGTTTTACCTTGTAATTTCATTACCCATATCGTTGGTCGAATGGGCAGGTGGACAAGTCCCACTCAGGTTGACTCATGCGCCATGGCCCCAACATGTGCCGACCAAGGAAGGGAGCCCCATGGCTAAGAAAAAAATCACTGGACCACGTAAGCGCGGATTTATCTGCCTCAACGCTCATCCAGCTGGATGCGAGGCCAACGTTCAAGCACAAATTGAACTTGCCAAGCAAGAATCAAACGGCTCTTTTGATAATGTATTGGTTATCGGTTCCAGCACTGGTTATGGACTAGCGAGCACCTTAACCGCCTGCTTTGGCCTCGGCGCTAAAACACTCGGCCTGTGCTTTGAGCGACCCAGTGATGAAAAAAAAGATGGCAGCGCCGGCTGGTATAATGTCTGTGCTGCGCATGCAGCGGCAAAAGCTGAAGGCAAGCATTTAGAAACCTTAAACATTGATGCCTTTGCCCATGAAAGCAAACAACAGGTCATCGATATTTTAAAAGATCGCTATGGCAAACTCGACTTAATTATTTACAGCTTAGCCAGCCCCAAACGAAAAGATCCTGATAGCGATACCTTGTGGAGCAGTGTCTTAAAACCAATCGGCGAAACCTTTCGTGGTAAAAACATTAATTTACGCGATAGCACAATTGAAGAAGTTGAAATAGAATCTGCCAATGACGAAGAAATAGAACACACACAGCGTGTCATGGGTGGCGATGACTGGAAATTGTGGATTAATGCACTGAATGAAGCTGGCCTATTAAATGATGGCTGCCGCAGTGTTGCCTATAGTTATATTGGTCCCGAAGTGACTCATGCGCTGTATCGCAGCGGCACCATCGGCAAAGCCAAAGAAGATTTAGAAGCACAAGCTAAAGACATTGATGCTGCAATGAAATCAGCCTGCAATGGTAGTGCATTAGTAAGTGTGAATAAAGCATTGGTTACCCAAGCCTCGTCGGCAATCCCCGTGGTAACGCTTTACACCAGTATTTTATACAAAGTTATGAAAGAAGCTGGTAATCACGAAGGCTGCATCGAACAAATTGTGCGTTTATTTAAAGATCACATTGGTCCTGGTGCTACACCTAGCGTTGATGACAACGGCCGTATTCGCATGGATGATTTGGAATTATCAGCTGACATCCAAGCCAAAGTCAATGAAATTTGGCCGACAGTCACTACCGAAAATCTACGCGACGTTACCGACTACAATGGTTTCGAATATGAATTCGATAAATTATTCGGCTTCGGTGTTGATGGCGTTGACTATGAAGAAGAAGTTGAAACACACCGCGAGCTGTAAGCGTTAATTTTCAACCACAGATAGACACAAAATTTTCTCAGATATTATCAGTGTTTATCAGTGGTTGGAAAATTACTCAGCAAGCTTAAGTGATCCCCAGGTCTTTGGAAGGTTCGTTACAATCCATTGCTTTTTGATTGGCCAATAGACGTTTCTATTGTGATCATGACCCTTAATGGTGATAAGTGTGGCGAAGCCGATGCTTGAACCAACTTTTGGATTAAAGTTTTTAATTTCAGAAGCTGGAATTAACGCTTCAATTACATAGCCATTTTTATGTTTCTTCGCTGAACCCTTTACCGACTTAATATCGTAGCGCGTTTTTGGAATTTCATTTTTCTGCTTCCACTGACCAAGATACGGATGGTTTTTCTCTATTTGTGGGACTAACCAGAATTGATGGTCGCCATCTTTGAAGAAGCGATGCTCCTTATTATCACCACTGTCAATCAGGACTTCGATCACATCACCATTCCAAAAATTATGTGGTTCACTGCCAATAATTTTTGAGTCGTCCACAGCAAAACCAACGTAAATACCCTCTTCTGACCAAGCAACATGCATATCGGTTTGTGCTTCACCCATATCAACGCCCATCATCCAAGTCGACCATTTAGACTCTGGCGCCCAATCACTGAGATCACCATCTAAGCTGAGATTCTTTGCTTTATGAATAGTGTAATGATTAGGAACAATTGCTTTAGTTAATTGAAAACCGGTTTGCGTTTTAACAGTAACCATAGCCTGCTCATCCGCTTTCCATTCAGCCTTCCAATCAAGTGCTAGTTTAATTTCTTTGGTTTCCTCAGCAGCGAGACCGTCAATTGCAACACTCGGTGTCTCAACCGACCAGCCTTTTGGTAACGATACATCAAGCGATCCATTCACTACATTTTGTGATGTGTTTCGGACTTTTACTACTACCTCTGTTTTGCCAGGTCGATACATAATAGCACTGACTTCCATGTTAACCGGATTTTGAACTAAAATACGTAATGGAATGCGCTTAATTAATGTTCCGCTTTCATGGATAACCGCGTAGGCTTTATGCTCACCAATTGGTGCATCCAATGGCACTTTGATATTAAATGGGACCTCTTCACGAGAACCTGGTTTGCCTACTGTAAACCGCGTTTGATCGGAGACTTCCCAGTTTTTTGGCACTTCAAAACTGACATGTCCATTCATAGCTTGTACTCTATTATTATGTATACCCAAACGCGATTGAATGGTGTCACCAACAGCGCTATACACTAAATAATCGCTGTTTAATCCATAAGCAGTCTGTAAATATAATGGATCGGTTTTCTTAATGCCAGTCGCATAAACCGGGGCAAGACTCAGCTGGACTTTTTTATCGCCTATTGGATTACCAAGGAAATCATGCAGCGCTTCGGCTTCAAAGGTGTACGAAGGTCCTTTATCATCGGTAACTGAAAATAATGCGACAACAACTTTTCCACTTTGTTCAAAGGCATAACCCCAGGTTCCATCACCAATATTTACTTGGCCCAACGCTTTTGGATCTGGCAAACGCTGGGTTAATCCAGCCATAGCGCTAAGCGCTAATTTGGGTTCAAAATTTGGGTGATGCATTAACAAACCACAACCATCAAAAAAATTATCCGCTGTATTTGAATCGATATCGAAAAACCAAAAGGATTTATCTATGTCGGCCATAATGAAGCACATAAATCCGCGTGGTAAAAATGCTGCTTGTTCATAGTGAGAAACAACATGACCAGCTTTGGTATCCCATCCAAATTCGGTCAACCACACTTCGCGCTTAACACCATCTTTTTGAGCAACCTTTTTAGTTGCGCGTAAATTATCAAAAAATAATCGTCCTTTACGTCCATCAAAACCAGTATTGAAGTTACCATAATTAATTTCAGCTGGCTCTATACCACTATAATGGTGCACGTTCGCCACTTGGATGTCTTTGAAATAACCACCATCAATTTGTTCTTCTAATCGATCTGGCCAAATCCCTGCACGACCATTTTCTACCGCAAACTTCTTCCCACCAGTTACATCCTTCATCATTTTACCGAAGTCGCGGTGGTTGACGCCGTAATTCTTCCAACCGATAGTTTTCTCTATTTCATAATTTTCTTTATGTAAATCATATTCATTATCGATTTCCCAGTGATGGATGTAGGGAAAACGTTTTACTAAATCAGTGTACTCATCAATCCATTCTTGCTTAAGTGGCGGAAAAACACCTGATTCGGCTTGTTCTTTAGTTATATGTTGCATGCGTCCACCGCGACAGCCCAAGACGCGCACGTTATGTTTTTTATATTGCTCGACTAACGGTTTGAAATACGGCCAGCCGTTATATTCACCGTCTTTACCGCGGCATATTTTTGAATGGTTTTTGTTGAAAACATAGTCGCGGAACCATGGAATACCGGCTTTAGTAAATGGTGTAATAAGTACAGCGCGACCACCGTGCACATTAAGTCCATACGGTGAACGGTCGCGTTGTTCTTCGCTTAAATCAACTGCTTTTGGTAACTGCACAAAACGAATGCGCTGCTTTTCCACATTGCCGTCATAGAACAAGGCTAAATCAAGATAATATAATCCGAATCCTTGTTTCGGTATTTTTAGTTCCTGCTTATAGACACTTTGAATAGAAACCTTACTTGAACCCTTAGTAACCTCTTGCTCCTGGTGGTCACGCACAACATAAGCAAGCGAACCGTTAATCGCTTTACCCAACCACGAGCGTACCGAAAGATCAAATGCAGCATCTTGCTCGACATAGACAGCGCAGAGTTCATGTGGTTTTGCTGTTAATTCAAATAATGGGGTATGTGGGTGCTTTTTCTTTTCACCACTGCGTTCATTTGGATTAGCAGCCCAAGACTTTAAACGTCCTTGTTTATCCACGTTACTCAAATCGGTTTCAATGCTGATATCATCTATCCAAATCTGCACCTCTTTTGCTTGCTTTTCTTTCGACCAATTGTGCACATTAAAAGAAGCCAATGCGAGCGGCTGGCGCCAGTCACCTGGAATATCCATTTCACATAATTGCCAGGTATTGGCTGCTTTAAATTGGAAAGAGTGCTTTAAACCTTTTTTATCTTGCTTGCCTTGATACCAACCATTTTGAAATCCCAATTCTATACCATAGCTAGCATCACTAATTTTTGCCCAAAAGCGCACCCGTTTTAATACGCCAGGAATATACAACGGCGCTACCGGCTTAACCGTACACCACTGGAATTCTTTGCCATTAAATGGAACCGTTAGGTGCAGAGATTTCTTCGAAGCACTTGCCTCAGGCGCAGCCTCCATACTCAAAGCCGCTTTACCCCTGGCCCTGGAATACTGATCAACGTGCCACTGCGTTGCTTCAAAGTCTTCGGCGACAACTTCACTCGCTGCAAGTTCTTGCGATAGCAGCAGACAGCAGACAAAAATGGCAGACAACATTCTCATATTCAATTCCTCACTATTTGGCTATTGGACTAACTACATCGACCCAAAGCGGTGACGCAGATTCAATCATGTCGTCTAAATTAGGCGAATAAAGAAGCCATAGTCTAGCCAGATTGTCTAAATTATTTGCTGTAACTCTAGATTTTGTTTAGCGAGCGCAAAAACATAGCCAATGAATGCCAGGCAATTGCAGACAAGCTACGTGGATGGGCATCGGCCTGCCAAGCATGTTCTTTGGACTGTCGTTTTAGTATCGCTGGTGTCGTCACCTTGCGCAGGGCATTACGAACCGAATGCGGGCCAGCAAAAGCAATGTTCAACAAGCTATCAACACAGCGCAGGTCTGCCGGACTCAATGCATCTTCACGACGACGTAAAGAAAAGACGCACAAATCAACATGACTAGCAGGTTTCACATCACTGCGCTTGAGATGGGCGCTGATAGAGGCCTCACCCCACAATTGCGCTAAAATGCTTGAGCGCGTTTCTTCGCCTCGCCGACCCACCCATTTCTCAGCAGTGTCTTGCTGCAGCACTAAATCAATGCGTTGCGGACTGCCGCTCGGTAAATCTTCAAGCAAGCACTTGCGCAATAAACTCGCGGTATGTTGAAATGGCGGATTAGCAATAATGCGCCACACATCATTAAACAGTGGCATCATCGTATGCGCATCGCCAACCAGAACCTGCAGTGCTCCGTGGCTGATAGCATCGGCAAAACGTTGGCGCAAATCCCCTGCACGCTGTGCATCTATTTCAACGGCATAAATCTGAGCACCTGCATCAAGCATCGGCTCGGTTAAGGACCCTGTACCTGGACCAATTTCAAAAACAGCCGATCCCGCGCTCAGATCAGCCTCTGCAACGATGCGTTTAGCAACTGCTGGGATCAGATCAAATTGATGTAATTCGTGTTTGGCCATTGCTGCTAGCTATCCTTGAGCTGATTTCGCTAAGAAAAGTGCGCCTCATTGCGCTTTGTTTTCTCTGTCAGGCTATAGCATCGTGGACCGCAGTGAGGTTCTGAAATGGTCTTTGGTATCGTTGGTAAATTCTTCAAGCGCATCAAAAGCGGATTGGCAAAAACCCGTAGTGTATTCGGTGATGCACTCCGTGGCTTAATCGGCAAAGGCCGTGTCATCGATAAGCAATTCCTTGAAGAGCTTGAAGATATTTTAATCGCCGCAGATATCGGCATTGCCAAAACCGACGAAATTTTAGAAGACATTCAAACGCGCTTTAAGCAGGGTGAAGCCGCTGAAGGTGAAGCGTTACTCGATTTTTTGAAGCGCAGTTTGCGCGAAGAATTACAAGAGGCTTCGTCCGATGAACTGAAAACAGCAAGCGCTGGACCAACCGTCGTACTCATCGTTGGTGTGAACGGCACCGGCAAAACCACCTCCATTGCCAAATTAGCTAAGCGTTTTAAAGATCAGGGCAAAGAAGTCCTCCTTGCTGCTGGCGACACCTATCGTGCCGCAGCCATTGAGCAGCTCAGCATTTGGTCTGAGCGCATTGGTGTTGATATCGTTAAACAACATGACGGCGCTGATGCCGCTGCTGTTGCCTTTGATGCGATCATTGCTGCCGAAGCACGTGGTGCTGACCTAGTCCTCATCGACACAGCCGGACGTCTGCATAACCGTGACGACCTAATGCGCGAACTCGAGAAGATTCGCCGGGTCATTCAGAAGAAATATCCTGAAGCACCCCACGAAACCCTCTTGGTCATTGATGCGACTTCAGGCCAAAACGCCATTCAGCAGGCCCGTATCTTTAGCCAATCGATGGGTGTAAGTGGCTTAATTTTAACCAAGTTAGATGGTACAGCCAAAGGCGGTTGCGCGCTCTCGATCAAGCGCGAACTCGGCTTACCAATCCGCTATATCGGTGTTGGTGAGCAAATGGACGACCTGCAACCCTTCGACCCAGATGCCTATATCGAAGCCATATTTGGTGAACTCGCTGAAGACGAGTAAGCGCATCCCCTCGCCAACGTCTCCCTTAACAAGTCCGCTCGAATATGCATACTTAGTGTGGAGATAGCGACATGCGTCGACTCAGCCTTATTGGAATCTGTCTCGGTTTAAGCTGCCTAGCTTGGAATCCCGTCATCGCCGAAGATGCAACGGATGAGTATCCTGATGATTTCTTTGAACCGATGAACGACCCCGTTCCCGAAGCGGATCCAGAACCGCCAGCACCAAGCGGTCCGCCAATGCTCGGCATTCAAATGACGCCACCACCATCACATGCGCAACGTGTGAATGGCACCACGCCAGACCAAGGTGTCTACGTGCGTCGCGTGTTTCCTAATACCGCTGCCGATCACATGGGCCTCCAACCAGGTGATATTATTTTAAGCATTAATGGTACTGAAATTGACAGCATGACGCGACTACGCGAAATCGTAAATGGAAGTGAAGTTGGTGATGATGTCAGCGTCTTAATTACGCGTAATGGCAATGTTAATACGCACGACGGTCAATTTCGTGAATGGTTAGACAGTGTACCGAAGCGTCGTTTAGACGACAAAGCCGAACAACGCTACCGCGATATGCAAAAGCGCCGCTTGGAACGTCGCATGGAACATGCGCAACAACGTCAGGATAATTTAGCCAAGCACATTGATGCACATAAAAAAGCACAAGGCGATTTAGCTGATATGCCTGATTGGAATAACATCGACGCTGATGCATTTATGGCCAAAGAACTCGGCCTGCTGCCTGATTATAGCCTTCCAGCAATTGAATTATCCGGTGTTGATTTTGCATTTCATTATGAAGTGGACGTCGACAGCGAATTACTTCATGGTGCTGTCGAACCTCCTGCTGAATTGCCACCTGTCGAATTAAGCCCACAAGCACAGATCTTTGCTGCGGCAGTTCCTAATTTACAATTGCAATACGCATTTAGCATCGACGCCAACGAACTCTAAACTGGGGAACACATGTTTCGTATTCTTTGCTGCGTGATGTTATGCACGCTTCTCGGCACTGTATGCGCTGAAGACAATCGACCATGGCTTGGCATTACACCTGATACGACTACTGGCTTTGATGCACAGGTTTTTGTTAAATCTATCAAACCCAATTCTACCGCCCAAGAAATGGGATTAAAAGTAAATGATGTTATCACTGATCTCGCAAGTGATAAGAACTCGTGGCGTATTAACGGCATTGATGATTTACAGGTCGCGCTTAATAACCACAAACCCGGCGATACTATTCGCCTCGGCATCGAGCGCGGTGAAGAAAAATTAACTTTGAAAGGTGTCCTGAAGGTTCGCCCAAGCAGCAAAAATCTTTCTGTCATTACTAAAGAAAACGAGAAAAAGCTGAAAGAATTAGCAGCGCTTAAAGGTAAAGGCAATGCGAATGCAGCCTTAGCCCTAGCCATGCACGGACTCAACAAGACCCTCGAACAGCTTCCTGAAAAAATTGAAGAAGCAGCGCGTGAGTTTAAAAAAGTTTACCCCGATGGTGAATTTGTACTCAAAGTCGAAATAAGTATTAGCAGCAATAAACTGGACAAAGACGGTGATGGTGAAATAGACGCCAAGAAAGAACAAGAAGATAAAGGCGGAAAAGATGGAAAGGAAGGTAGCGAAAAGAAGGCAGATAACGAAAAGGCCGCGCCTGAAACTAAAGACGATAAGCAAACCAACAACGAGAAACAAAAGGCTGCGCCAAGCAATGATGAAAAGAAGTCCGCAGGCGGTGCCGATCCAGACAATCCGACACCGGATGCTCCTTAATTAATCTTACAAAAAAAGGCAGCTCATTGAGCTGCCTTTTTTAATCTTGATTTGACTCTGCCTATTCTTCTTTCTTTTCAGCATCTTCTGCCGGTGCTTCTTCCTCAGCACCCGCGTCAGCCTCACCTTCGGCAGCGCCATCAGAAAACTGTTCGGTAATCATCAGTTGTGCATTCACGCGCATCTCATTAAAGAGCGGGCCGTGATTAACCACACCGTTAAGTAATTGCTTGGCTAATTCAGTGATACGAATCTTTTCATCACCGTCTTCCATTTCTTTAATACGCTCAATATAAATCTTAGCCGCTTCCATGCGCGCCTCTGCAATATCGGCAGTGCCGGCAAATGGCAGGACATCTAACTGTAAGTAGTAAAAAAGGGCTTCATCAGTTTTACCAGCTGCCTTAAGCGCACGCGCTTTGGCAATGGCAGTGCGACCACGACGCTTTGGCGAAGAACCCATTCTTTGATGCAATTCATCATAAATGATCATTGCCGCATCAAATTCTTTATGCTCCAATAAAATACCGGACCACAGCTCACGCCAAAAAATCCAATCTGCTGGGATTTCGCGAAATCGCGAACGTACACGACCAGCTTCACGTTTTGCCTTGGCCATATCATCATTGCCTACATGGATGATTACCCCTAAGGCTTTCTCCATGTCGCCTGCTAAACTACCAGCATCTGTGGTGGTGAATTTTTTAACGCCTGCCAAGGCAGCTTTAGCATCACCTCCAGAAAGTGCTAAGTTGATTCCTTGTCGAAAAATAGCATAGAGAGCCAAACGATGCTCTGGTAAACTCTCGGCTAAAATACCAAAGACCTTGGCCGCTTCAGCACGTTCGCCTTTCTTTTCTAAGGCATCACCCAAATGAAATAATCCATAAGCGCGTTTCCATTTTGGGATGGCTTCCCACTCTTCTTTTTCCTTGAGCTTCCAATCACCTTCGGCATTGCTAATGCCACCAATGCCAGCAAATGATTTCGCTGCGCCATCATAGTCACCATCATACATCGCCTTAATCGGACCACCATTCCACAGACCACCTTCCTGCGCTTTATACGAGAACGATTTGACGTCTTTCCAACGCACGGTCTGCTCTGAACCGCCCTCTGGTCTCGAGCTATAAACCATCTCACTTATTTTCTCATCGAGTATGTAAGCGCGCACGGTTTTACCATCGCGTTTAACAATGGTATCACGATTATCGGCTGCCGCGGCGATGTTTAAAACAAAGCTGCACAGTAGTAATAAAGACGCGGAAACAAAAATTCGCATAGTTAACCTCTATAAATTACTCAGGGCTTTTTGATATTTTTTAATCAAGGCCTCATCATCAGCATTGGCCTTTTTAATAGCGCTAAAAATCTTGCGTGCAGACGTGTTAGCCTTACGCGAGACTTCTGGACTTGCGCCATCCGCCGTTGCGGCAATCGCTGCATGATGAAAAGCCTTTGGCAAATCCTCTTTAGCGACGTAGCAATCTGACAGTGCTTGATGAATACTTGGTGAGATATTGGGATTTGAATTTGGCCACCACTGATATTTGGTGCCGGCAGCAATAGCTTCATCGTATTTTTTTGCTTTGATCAGCAAGGTTACTAAATCAAAGGCCAGACTGGATATCGCATCCGGCGATTGTTCGCCCGTTATTTTTCCGAGCGCTTCGTTTATAGTAGTGATCGCCACATCTGGCTTCCCAGACGCTTTGGCAATATTGGCACGCAGCATCGCTGCGTTAGCAACGTTACGTGGGGCCCATTCTTTCATATTATCTAAGCGCTTCGCAACCGTATCAGCACCACCAGCATTTTTGGCTTTAATCTGGTACTCACCAATCAACATATAAAAGTCACAGGAATCACGATGGCGTGGAAACATCGCACAGAGTTTTTCCAATGTTGCCACTGCTTGAGCAAAATCTTTTTTGCCTGCATAGGCCTTAGCCTGACTAATGTGCGACTCAACACGGAGCTTTTCACTTTTCCCTTCTAATGATTTAGCAAATCCAGCTATGGCCTCATCCCAATTTCCGCGAGCCAAGGCACCGAGTGAACGTGAATACTCGGATCCACGCCAGGTACGACCGTAATCGATGTGACTGATGCGCTTCCAATCGACGCTCGATGCCGGTCTGGCATCATTTGCCGCTGAACCAACCGCTACTTTATCAACATTGTTGTTGAAGACAGCGTATTCGACTGGTTTACCATCTTTCATAACGATGGTTGCCATAACTGGGCGTAATTCTGCTGCTGATAAAAGCAACGTAAACGATAGTGCAATAATGACTGACGCGAGGCGCAGCATAATTACTCCTTCACCATTTTTATAACTAATTGATCATCACCCGCCTTGGCTTCAAACGGTGCCGGAAAGGTGATACCCTTATGTTCATATAATTTGAGATAACGCTGAATAATCGCCGCCGCTTCTGGATCGATCGCAATATAGGTGCCATCACCATTATCAGCAGCCAAGTCGAATAAGATACGCGTGATGTCATCATTATAATGACGCTTCAATGATTTATTCAGGCGATCAACTTCATTTAATACAACTGTGAGTTCATAGACTTGGCAGTACGACAGCCAATGTGGCTTGACTTTATCCGGTTTATTTTTGGTTTCTTTTAAACGCTCAGCAGCAATTCCACGTGCCGCTTTTATTTCTTCCGGCGGCGGTGCCTGATCTTCTGCAATTTGACGTAAGACAATTTCCACATTCAAAGCACGATAGCGCGGATGAATCGGGTCATAAGCGATCAAGGTTTTAATATAAGGCAAAGCATTGTTCATTTTATTCACCGACAAATATGCCAGCACGGTATAATCCATCACTTGAATATAGGTCGACAATTGCTTGGCCATGTCGCGCAACTTCGTCACGCTGCTAATGACTTTTTCATAATCACCACCGAGTGCCGCTTTTTTACCGCTAGCCATTTTCAGCATTTCGTTCAAGGCATCAGTCGCCTTGGCATAATCGAGTTTCTCTTCAGACATTTGATGCGTAGTTCCACCATGTTCTTTATATTCTTCAATGAAGCTTGGCTTGTCGACCAGGAGGTCGCGAATTTCTGGCCATTTTTTCTTCAAATTATTTAATGGCGCAGCCATGATCACATCACCAACACCATCGACTACATCCTTCGGATCATCACGGAAGGCCATCAATGCCGAGTCTTGCTTAATCGCATTGAGGTATTGCTCATATAACACTGCGGCGCGATCACCATCATTACCACGGTGCAAGGTACGTGCGACAGTCAGCACCAACGGCAATTCTTTGGTATTTCCAAAAACCACGTCCCACATCAGGTTACCATATTGCAGCGGCGCCTGTTGAACGATTTTATTCATGTCACCAAAGTTAAATTCTTTATCTTTTAAATTGTCTTTATTGGTAATAAACCAATCAGCGAGGGTACCAATGTTTTTGTAGGTTGCTGCCAAAGCCTTGCTGCTGTTTGCCAGGGTCGCACCAGTTTTTTCTTTTGCCATTTTTAACGCCACATAAGAACGGCGAATATGCGGCCAAATCATGATGGTTTTTTGAGGGTCTTTTTCCTTCATCAAACCGGCATGATATTTATAGCTCGCACCACACATTTGGTTGGCCAATTTTTGCAGGACCGAACCCTCTTCTGGTGGATTTTTCCAGAATTCTTCGTCCAAGGTCGTTAAGACTTTGAGATAATCTTCGGTACGGAAGGCCTTACCGACTTCGATAGAGATCACCATTTGCTTGGCTTTACCAGCTTCCTCGGCGATATCTTTATCAGCCTTGAATTTCTCAAGCAATCCCGTCACGCCTTTAATGGCTGAATCGAGCTTAGCTGAGAGATCCTTTGCCCCATCAGCACCAGAGGCCTTAAATTTTACGTCCCATTGTAGGTAAATGATATAGGCTTTAATACGAGCGGCCCAGATTTTATCGGAATTGGTGACCTCTTCTCCACCCTCTTCCAAAGGTGCCAACTCCATTAAGGCCTCATCGTATTTTTTATCCTGCAATGCGGCGATAGCCTTTTGTTTTGGGCCAGTACCAGTCCAGTCCGATGGGTAATATTTTTGAACTTTAATATTGTATTTATAAAGCGTGTTCGCCGCATCAGATTTATCGACACGTCGCAGCTGGCTTGAATAGATTGACATGTTCTGCACTAATTTTTGTAGGTCTTCGGTATATTTATTATCCTTACCATCTTTATCTTTAAATGGATTTGGACGACCTCGACGCCCTTGATAGATAGAGCCAAACGCACGCGCACCTTCAATCGAAGCCATCGCCGCATGTTCAACCATGCCGAGTTTATAAAGCACGTAACCTAACTGGTAATAAGCCTTCGGACCAGTTTTAATCCATAACTTTTTATATTGGTCATCTTGCAAGCTGTAAACTGAGTTGCGTAATGAAATAGCTGCACCCATATACATGTTGCGACGTTGTTTTTTGTCCTCAATACCACGGGCTTCGCTAAGTACATCGGCAATATTATTTAATACTTGCTCAGGATCGACCAATTTAGCAGCTGATGTCCAATCCAAAGCGCCTGGTGTTTCGGGTGGTTTCATCAAAAATGATTTCCAGCGACGCGCATTACCGTAGTAGTAATGATTTTTATTGTCGAGCACCATGCCCACGGTTTCTAATGCTTCCGCTGTATTACCGGCTAAGCGATAGAGCTGCGCAGCAATAAAGGCAACTTCAGCAGCCTTTTGACCCATCTTACCTTTGTCCTTGGCAATCAGATCTTCAACCTTAAAGGTTTCAGCGTACTGCTCCCAATATTTAATACCTTCTTCAGAATAATTTGGTCGGTCTTTTTGCTTACGAGAGCGCCGCTTATTCGACGATGCCTGACGCTGCTTATCGATTTGAACTAATTTATCGCGGTTTTTATGCAGCGCGATATGCCAGCCTAATAAATCACCTAAGGCGGTCATTTTTAAGTCTTCAATAAATGGGCGCACGCGGCCCGGATAAGAATCAAGCGGTGTGTCGAGCACATCGAGGAAACTCGCTGAAACCTGACCATAATCACCGTATTTGTGACCTTGGCGTACTGGCTCGCTGGACATCACCATAATGCGATGGCGCAAGAAAATTTGATATTCGGCGAAGTTCCAATCCCAGTTACCAAGTTCCTCGATTTGCTCGTTCGAACCGAGTTGCGCTTGCATAAATGCTTCTGCATCTTTCGGATCTAAACCAAACTCATCACCACGATAGAGCACTTCACGCAGGGCGAGATAAGTAAAGTAAAAAGCGTTGCAGTAATTCAGACGTAAATCGACACCCTTACGAATGACGTTCATGCTTTCATTATCATCTAATTCACCGTTATCATTTTTATCTTCATCCGCTTTGTTGGTCTCTAATTGCTTGCGTAATTCGGCTAAAGCAAAGGTTGCTTTGTCGCATAAAATTTTAATACGCTTTTGAACGCGAGCTTTTTTCTCTTCACCAAGAGGCTTTGCTGGACTGGTTGGTAATAAATCGCGAAGTACCGGATTCACAAAGCGTAAGATCCAAGCTGCGTTTACTTCATCAGAGATTAATACATCAAATTCTGGACGATTAAATTTACTGATGCTTTTTTCCAGCCCTGGAATTTCTTTGGATAAGGTTTCATCATCAACTTCAAAGGTACGGCAGTAGAGCAAACGCAGGCACATGCCGTAGTTATCGCCCTCTGGATAACCGGCCGTTTTAAACGCGGCCATTTCCGGTTCGGCTATCAAGGACACTTCCTTATCAATCAGACGTTTCACCGCCCAGAAGTGATGGTCGCGCTCTGTCGCGGTAGCGCCCATAAGCCATTGGCCAGAAAGCGTTAAGGTGAGTAAAGCTGTAAAGAGCTGTGTTTTCATAACAATGTATCCCAAAGAAAGTAAACGGGTGCTAGACTTTGAGGTTCAAACCCGTTTACGTCAGAGACCAGGGATACTAAAGATCAGTAGCTACTTCCAAGCCTAGAACATGTCGAAGTAGCTGGGGTGTTTTAGTCCCTATCAATACACCCAGGATCCACGCAAGATCTTACTGTAACACTAGTTTTTGACATTTTGCACCTAGCGCAGCGTTGGCATTTGGCGCCAACAGAAAACCTGTAATCGACCGCTTTGAGAGGCCTGAATCAGATGCCTGATGGAGGCTGGTAACCACATCTGCATGCCCATGCCCAAAAGCTCCGCGAGACCTTTTTGAGCCGGGAAACGCTCGACAGGCAAGCCGCTTTGGCCGCAGCGTTTTTCGAGAGCCACCAAGGCCATAGCATAATCACCAGTCGCATTGATCAGACCCAAATCTTGGGCTTCTTTGGCTAAGTAGACCTTGCCGTCAGCAAGTTTAGCTACCGCCTCGGCCTCTAGTTTGCGTTCCTTGGCTACGATGCCCTGAAAGCGCTGATCAACATCTTTGATTATAGTCGAAATCGCCGCGCGTTTCTGCTCATCAAAAGCACCAGTGTCCATAACCGTAGCGCGGGATGAACTAGACAAGATGTGACGATTGATGCCCATTTTATTGCGCATCGCGGTTAAATCAGGCATGACAGCAAAGACCCCGATTGAACCGGTGATACTACTTTGGTGCGCCATGATAAATGGTGTACCACAAGCGATATAATAACCGCCGCTGGCTGCCACATCGTCAATCAGGGCTAAGCACGGCTTAGTCTTGGCTAAGGATTTTAAGGCATGGTAAATGCGGTCACTTGCTGAGGCACTTCCACCACCGCTGTTTATACGAACAAGAACGCCTTTAACGCGCTCGTCTTTTTCTAATTTACGAATTTCCTTAACCGTACTTAACGCAGTGATGATGCCCGGCTCGTCGCCATCTCCATCCATGATGCTGCCTTCTAATTCGAGCACAGCGATAAATGCCTTGGCCTTGCTATCTTTGGGTCCACGCATCAGTTGTCCCCAAAATGCCATCATCCCCGTAAACGAGGATAAATCGGGCATTTTTTCATTTTTATTTGTTATGGTCTTTAACGGACGCGGCAGCGAACGTCGCCATGCACTCATTTCCACCTCTTTATCAACCAAACCACTGGCAACTAATTGCGCGCTCGTTTGTGGTGCATGTTCACGTGCTGCTTTAATTTTATCAATACTTAGACCTGGCCGCTTACTTAAATTCAATGCATTAGCATCGATAACATTCATAAGTTTTTCGGCTTCGGCCAATGCCGCAGCACTTGGTTTACTTTGCGTGATAAATTCTGGCGCTGTTTTTTCAGGTCCACTGGTTACTGCATTAAATTTAATACCTAATTTGTGTAAAGCATCGGCGTAATAATCCATATATAAGGCTAAACCATCAACTTGATGCACATGTGCCTGAATCGTTAACACTTCATCGCAAGCAGCTGCAAGTATTAAATCGACATCACTGACACTATCAAAGATACAGGCAACCGTTTGCCCTTCATGCTTATATTTTCTAATGCAAGCAGCAAAAGATTCAGCACAACCTGCACTTAAAAATGCACCATGGGTACAATCAATGACGATGTGCTTACGATTCGAAGCTAAGGTTTTTTGCAATAAGGCACGGCCTTCTGACCGTGAAAGCATCGGTGCATTAAATAAAGGAACTGATGAACGTAAGGGATACGTTCCTTGTAAATAGACATACGCTGTACCGGCTTCCAAAGGTTTTTGTGCTTCACCGTCAGCATTTTCTGCTGCACTAGCATGTGGATTTAATGACAGCAAAGACAATAGCACACATGTCAAAGAATTTTTGATAAACACTAACATAGGAAATTCCTCATTTAATTACATGACCGACCAAAGGGGCCTGAGCATACAGCAGATCAGCTATTTGAAAACATCGGAGTATCAAAAAAGACGTATGTTTAACGGCTCATTTACCCTTTTTTTATCATGAAGGCACACATACTGCCGCCCATGCGATTTCGAGTACCTGCTTCTACGACGAATTTGGGTCATGGTTTTGACTGCTTCGGTATTGCCTTGAGTGCAGCCAATGTCTGTACCTACAAAACCATCGATGCACCGGGTGATGATGCGCTTTCACACATGCTCGAAGATTGCCGCAAGGCCTGTGCCTCTGCCTGGGAAACGGAACTCCCCGCACTCAGCGTCAGCATTGAAGGTGATGTGCCGATTGCCCGTGGCATGGGTTCCTCATCAACGATTTATGCTTCATGCATCGCTGCCTACCAAGGCCTCCATGGCAAAGATATTGATATGGGTGAAATTATTCGCCTTGGCAGCGAACTCGAAGGACACCCAGATAATATTTGCGCCGCCGTTCTTGGTGGTTTTACGATTGTTGGTTCGGTTAATGAAAAATTGCAATGGCAACGCTATCCGATGAATGATTTATTAGAAGCAGTCATCACTATCCCAAGCTACGAAGTCAAAACCAACGAAGCGCGCAAAGTATTACCCGATCACTTTTCCAAAGAAGAAGGCATTTTAGCTATTCAACGCTGCAGCATGATCAGTGCCGCCTTAGTCGGTGGCCGCCTCGATATTTTACACGGATTATTTAAAGGCTCGTGGCATGAACATTATCGTGCCCGATTAAATCCAGCCTTAGATATTTGTCGCAAAGCTGCTGATGAAGCTGGTGCTATTTCAACATTTATTAGCGGCAGTGGTTCGTGCATATTAAGTTTATGCACCAAGAGCAAAGTCAGTGGTGTTAAAGAGGCTTTAGAAAATGCCTACACGGATGAAGCAGAAATTCGTAAAATTACTTTTAATAATAATGGTCTCGAACAGCTTAGTTAGTTTTCCTATCTGTTTCATTTCAACCACAGATTAACACAGAAGTTCTCAGATATTTAATCCGGGATAATTCATGTCCATCTGTGGTTGGAATAAATATTAGCCGCGTGTTTGGCCTGCTCCACGCATCACGTATTTGTAAGTACACAACTCATTAATACCCATAGGGCCGCGGGCGTGTAGGCGATTGGTGCTGATACCTACTTCAGCGCCTAAGCCAAATTGACTGCCATCGGTGTAACGCGTTGAGGCATTGTGATAAACGCAAGCGCTATCAATGCAGCGTAAATATTCTTCTGCAGCTTCTTGGTTTTCAGTGATAATTGAATCGGAATGCTGACTGCCGTGGGTATTGATAAAATCAATTGCCTCGGACAAACCTGCGACGCATTTAATTGAAACGATTAATGCTAAATATTCTTCATCCCAATCAGCATCATTTGCCAAGACAATCTTATCATCAAGTACACTGGCTAATTCATCGCCGCGCACTTCAACACTGTGCTCACGCAGGGCTGCACTAATTTTTGGCACCGCTGACTGCGCAATTGCTTTATCTACAATAATATTTTCAATCGCATTACAAACACCAGGTCGCTGCACCTTGCCGTTGATAATTAATTCAACGGCCATATCCAAATTTGCTTCGCTGTGCACATACATGCTACAGACGCCTTTATCGTGTTTCACCACAGGCACTTTGCTGCATTCAAGCACGGCTTTAATTAATGTTTCGCCGCCACGGGGAATAACTAAATTAATCGCGTCTTCACGTGCTAATAAAATAGGCACTAAGGCACGGTCCTGTTCTTGCACGAGCTGCACGCTATCAGCTGGCAATCCAGCTGCTTCTAATCCCTGACGAAATGCGTCAGCAAATGCATTATTGGTATGCACGGCTTCTTTACCGCCACGTAAAATACAGGCGTTGCCACTGCGCACACATAATGCCGCGGCATCGACAGTGACATTTGGACGACTTTCAAAAATAATCGCAACCACACCAATCGGCACACTGACTTTTTGTAAGTGAATACCATCGGCAATATCGCGCTCTTCTAAAATCCGCCCAACCGGATCGTCCTGCCCTTTAACACCACGTAAATCAGCAACGACGCCCGCTAGACGTGTATCATCTAAACGCAAACGATCGATCATCGATTCACTTAAATTAAATTCCGGAGCACGGGCAAGATCTTGTTCATTGGCGGCTAAAATTTCAGCAGCCGCAGCTTCAATAGCGACAGCGGCTGCTTCCAATGCAGCGCAACGCTGTTCATTACTCGCAATACTCAATGCTTGCGCTGCAGGACTAGCAGCGGCGCACAAGGCATTGACGTGTTCACTTAAATCCATCTGTGCTCCGAACGGTCGAGGAGTATGCGTTGCAGTTGGCTGCTGACAATGGAATATGCGAGCATGCCATCAGACTTTAAAATTTACACCAAGGGCGGTGACAAGGGTCAAAGCCATCTCGCAAACGGCGAACGCCGCGACAAACAAGATCTACACTTTGCTGTTTGTGGTGCCATTGATGAAGCGAATGCCAGCCTCGGTCTCTTGCTGTGTGAAGACTTGGATGAAAGCGTGCGCGAACACATTGAAGGTCTTCAACACCAACTCTTTGATTTAGGCAGCGACATCACCTGTCCGCTTTCCAGTGATCGCAAAATCCCACGTATTACTGCCGATCACGCGACGCATATTGAACATGCCATCGATGCCTTTCAAAATGAACTGCCCCCACTTGAGCAATTTATAATTCCGGGTGGCAATAAGGCGGCTGCATTTTGTCATCAAGCGCGCTGCCAAATTCGTCGTGCTGAACGTGAGGCTTGGAAATTGCATGCTGAAGAGGCCTGCAACGAACATGCACTGCAATTTTTAAATCGCCTGTCTGATTACTTATTTGTCTGCGCTCGTCGTTGTAACAATAATGGCCAAGATGACGTTTACTGGCAAGCCAACGTCATGCTTGGTGATGAATAGCCATACGCCAGATTCATAGGTTTTCCCTTAGGCACAGCGATTTTTCGCTTTGCACTGTGGCTTTGCACCCACAATGCGCCGCCCCATGACTGAACGTATTGTTGTTGGAATGAGTGGAGGCGTCGACTCCAGCCTAACTGCCGTGCTGATGCAAGAGCAAGGTTATCAGGTTGTTGGGGTGACGATGAAATTATGGCCCTGCGCTGAAGAAGACGGCGGCTTTGTGCGTGAGGATGCGTGCTGTTCGCCAACCGAAACCATTGATGCCCGAGCCGTCGCCAGCACCGCTGGTGTCCCTCATTATGTTTTGGACATGGAAGATGAATTTCGTCGTGGTGTGGTTGATGATTTCCTCGCCAGCTACGAACGTGGCGAAACCCCCAACCCCTGCATCCGTTGTAATGAATCAATTAAATTTGGTGACCTGTGGAAATACGCCCAATCAATTGGCGCTGAAAAAGTCGCAACTGGTCACTACGCGCGCGTCGTTCAAAAAGGTGATCGTTATTGCTTAGGCGTACCAGCCGATCGCATGAAAGATCAAACTTACTTTTTATTTTCCTTAACCCAGGAACAAATGTCGAAGGCTTTTTTTCCACTTGGTGATTTAACCAAAGAGCAAGTGCGCTCCATGTCCAGCGAACGTGAAATTGTTACTGCTGATAAACCAGAAAGCATGGACATCTGTTTTATTGGTGAAGGCGGCATCGACGAATTTTTACGCAAAGAAATTCCGCACGCCTTTAAACCAGGGCCCATTGAATTAGTTGACGGCACCAAACTCGGCGAGCATCAAGGCATGGGCGCTTATACTATTGGTCAACGTCGTGGCCTTGGCGTTGCTTGGAAAGAACCACTCTATGTCGTTGAATTAAATCAAGAACGCAACGCCGTCATCCTTGGTTTACAAGATGATTTAATGGTTGAAGAAATGTTTTTGCGTGACTGCACCTGGCATCTCGGTGACTTACCTGAAAGCGGACTCCAATGCGCGGTACGCAATCGCTATCGCAGCAAACCGGTTGCCGCCACTATTTATCCTTTGGAGAATAATGCAGCACGTGTCGTTTATGCCGAAGCACAATCAAAACCAAGTGCTGGCCAAGCCTGTGTGGCCTATGATTCCAACGATGAATTGTGTTTAGGTGGCGGTTGGTTCGTAAAGAACACTTAACCCAACGGGCTTTTTGTTTCGGGGGTTTAATACCCCCGAGCCCCCCGCTCACTTTGTCTTCGCTATTTTTGTGCGTTGCACTACCAAAAATTATGGCCAAATAGGCCATAACGCTCATCGGCATTCGCCTAACTTCAATCAACCAAGTGGGCTTTTGATTGAGTTGAGCATACCGACATACGCACCAAATCCGGCTATAATAACAATAACTGCCACAATAATGGCGATGGTGTAAATGATAGCGTTTACTGTTTTAGCCGCCCATTTTAGGGCCGAATTATAACGCTCTCGTTCAAATACAATACAGCGTTGCAAGGATTCTTCTAACTTACCGCTGCGCTCACCGTTTTCGCATAAATCTTTAACCGTTTTATGTATCGGCAATCTGCCCACAGCTGCGGCACATGACGACAATTTTTCTGCTTCTATAAGGTCTGCGCCTTCATTAAGTAAATTTCGCATCACCAGATTCGGTGTTGATTTTGCCGTTTCGCGCAAACTTTCTGGGTATTTCATGCCAGCATTAACACAGGCCTCTAATACCAGACACATCATGTAAGTCGCAAATGGTTTAATAACGAGTCCAAATGGTGGTGCTAATAAAAGTTGGTGAAACCACGTGCTGTTTTTATTTAATTTATAGAAAATAAATAATAACAACGCCGTGCCCCAAAAGACACTCGGCCCTACCGCTGCCGCCCAAGGCGGCATAGCGCCCATATAGCTAAAGACACCAATAGGTACGATAGTAGCAAAATGAAATAAAAATATTGGGTAAATACTTTTACCAATCATTTCCATGCGCGTTTGGTGACATTGTTCATAAAAATCACTAATGGTTTTACACAATTCAGGCATGCGCCCACTGCCCTCACCAGCAGTTATAAGTGCTTTCGCCACTGGGTAGGCTTCTGGCAATTGTGGACCGAGCGCATCTCCATTTTGGCAATGCTGTGCCCACTGCGTAGCCCATGCTTTATACGGCCCGCGTGACGTGCTCGCACTACTGTCTAAAGCTTCTGACATAGTCATGCCAGCCAGTAATAAGCGGCGTAAATTATCGTAAAATTGCGCGGTTGCGATCCAGCTCATGTCTATTTTGAGATGTCGATCTGCGCTAGTTCTTTCTTAATATTTTCCGAAACCAAACCATCTAAGGGCAATTGTGCTGCAAAAGCCTGGCGCACCACACTTGACGATACATGGGCCAAGCAACCTGAGGTTAATAAAAACATCGATTCAAAACCGTTCGATTTATTCACCTCTGCCATTGAGCGTTCATTTTCCAAATCAAGCGATGTTCGTAAACCGCGCACCAAAACACTCGCACCTAAATTTTTCGCAGCATGAACGGTCGCACCTTCAATTGCGACAACTTCAACATTCTTAAAACCATCGCATTCTAATTCGAGCAAACGTAAACGTTGCTCCAACGAAAATAATGGGTGTTTTTCTGGGTTGGTGGCTACACCAACAATTAATCGTTCGCAAAAACTTGCGGCACGCTGAATAATATCCAGGTGTCCAAGTGTCGGAGGATCAAAACTACCCGGATACAGGCCGATGGCCATTGGCGTTTACTTTACGTTTTCTTCGAAGTTAGAAATCATCTTAGCATCTAAGCTTTCCTGGCCGGCACCATTCTTATGAACGATGTCGATACTGGTGAGCTTACCGTCTAAGTCGACTTGCTTGGAAATGATATAGCACATCAATAGGTTGCCGTTTTTGAAAATAATACGATCAATTTTACCGTATTTTTCATGATCCGGCTTTTCCTCTTTTTTAGCCACTACAGGCGCATCACCATCTGCCTTATCTTCTTTACCTTCTTCTTTTTTATCTCCACCATCGGCAGCTTCTTGGGCTTTCTTTTCAGCTTCTTTGGCTTTCTTTTCAATTTCTGCCATTTTCTTTTTCTCAGCTTCTACTTTTTTCTTAGCAGATAACCAAGCACTCCAACCAGACTGATCGCGGGTCACTGGATAACCAGGATAGCCTGGGTTTGCACCGCCACGCTTGCTTGATTTCAATCCCGTCGCTCTTTCAACTGCTTCAAGAGCATACTTGCCTACTTGACGATCACCGATGGCCGCAATTAAGACCGCCAGCTTTTCGTTATCCTTCTTAGAAGCGCGGAAAGAACTGATCGCTTTCTTCTTCTTGGCCGAATCATTTCCTGCCATTACCTTTTTGAATTCGTCAATTGCTTTATCTGCTGCACATATGCCAACGCAGAAGCATAAACTTAAACAGGTCACGAGTATTGCTTTCATGGTGTGTCCTTCCCTTCTTAGTTTGCCACCTTTGGTAGCGCTGCCAACATCGCATCGGCGATAGAAGCAGCTTGTTCTTCAGTTCCAAGGAGCTGTACCAGATAGAGTCCTAACTCTATAGCAGTACCAGGGCCCTGACTGGTGATCAGATTACCGTCCTGCTCAATACGATTACCAGTCCATTCTGCCTGTTCGGCCAACTCTTCCTGCTTACTCGGATGGCTGGTTATTTTACGTCCTTGAGCCAGTCCCTGTGGTAGCAAGGAAATAGGACTCGCACAGATGATTGCCAGAAACGCATCCGTGCGTCCCAGCTGTTTAGCGATCAAAGCCTGAACGCGTTCATCATCTCGGCAGAATTCAGCCTGCTGTATACCCCCTGGTATATAGACGAGGTCAAAGTCGCGGTCTAACACAGCATTGAGCTGCTCATGACCACCTAACAGAAGTCCTCTGCTGCCAGTGATTTGCAACGCATCATCACAAGCCATGCAGACACTATGTCCTGCCCGCACGAGGATATCGGCAACAGCCGTGGTCTCGATCTCTTCGGCGCCATCGGCAATGACTACGAGTACATCCGCCATCTCTTGCTCCTCACAGAGTTTAGGTGAAAACTACGCCAACACCAGCGAAGGTAGTGGTAGTGCTGGCAATTGCGGAGACCCAAGGGATACTATGGATTATGCCTAAGCCTATAGCCATATTGGTAATTTTATTGTGTTCTGTGATACCCCTGCTCGCTGCGAGCGAAGAAACACCAGCAGATGAGAAGTCGGTACTCTTAGACAGCATCATCGCTGTGCAGTCGAAGCTCCACAACGCCAACGGCAAAATTAACTACAAGATTTCCTATCCGAAAGAGAAAGAACGGTCTCCAGAGGTTTATCAGGCCAAGCTCTCTGTCGAAGTACCAAACAAATATAAATTCGTTCTTAAGAAAGATGATCAAATCGAAAAGTTTATCAGCGATGGTAAAGTTGAATGGCATGTTGAAGACATCGACGGTTTTGTGGTCGACTCGAAAAAAGAACTTAAAAAGGGCAAAGGCAAGTTTGCAGGTGTTACCGATTACATTCCTCTGCAACGCAAACAACTTGAGAAGAAATTTAAGATGGAAGCTTCTTTAGTTGATAAAGACTGCAAAATCAAAAAAGCCCATTGCCAAATTATGTTAAAACCCATTTCTGCTGATCAAAAAGATCACATAAAATGGACGAAAATATATTTTGATAAAAAATATAATTCCTGTTGTATTCAAATTCTTGATGCTGATGGCAATCTCTACGATGTCGATATTCTAGAGATGAAATACAACACCAAAATTCCTAAAGAAACTTTTATTTACAAAAAAGAAGAATAATTTGAGGACCAATGTCAGCCGATAATCCGACTATTTGTTTTTGTCTCAACGTAAAAAAGAACACCATTGTAGAAGCCATCGAAAACGGCGCTGAAACAGTCAATGATATACGCCAGGCCACACGCGCTTGCTGTGGTTGCCAATCCTGTTATGCAGACTTAGAAATTCTTCTCGATAAGCATGCACCCAAACAGGATGGCAGCAGTGATGATTGACCTCGAACAAGCCCAATCCCTCGCAACTGGTAGTGGAATGAATGAAGCAGAAGCCGCTTCGTTTCTCGAATTACTGATGAGTGGAACCTTAGCAGAAGCCGATGGCGCAGCCTTACTCGTCAGTCTAGCCGAGCGCGGTGAAACTGGTCCTGAAGTTGCTGCATTTGTTAAAGGTCTGCGCTCACATGCGGTCCAATGTCAATTCGATAAAACATGCTTTGATGTTTGTGGTACGGGTGGCAGTGGCTTAACCCGTTTCAACATATCAACGACGGTGTCATTCATTTGTGCTGCTGCTGGTATTCCTGTGGCCAAACACGGCAACCGTGGTTCACGCCGTCCCAACGGCAGTTTCGATTTGCTCGATGTACTTGGCATCCCATTCGAATTGAATGCTGATCAACTTAAACAATTAATGGATGAATCAGGGCTCGTCTTTTTCTTTGCCCGCACCATGCACCCTGCAGTCGGTAAAGTCGTCCCCTACCGTAAAGCAGCAGGTCGCCGCACTATTTTTAATTTATCTGGCCCCCTTGCTAACCCGACAAGCTTGTCGCATCAAATTATCGGTACTACCAACGAAGGCACGGCCGGCGTGCTCGCAGAAGCCTTACAATTGTCCGACATCAAACGCGCTTGTGTTGTGTGGGGAGAACCGGGAATTGATGAATTTTCAGTAACAGGGCGCAGTGATTATTTTATTATTAGCGGCGACAACAAAGAACAAAAATCTATTGATAACCCATTACATCCTGGTTTAGATCACAGCGCTCTGCCAGGTGGTGATGCTGAAGAAAATGCGAAAATTTTCCACGCCTTACTCAGCGGTGAAGAAACCGGCCCACTACGCGACATGCTTTTATTAAATGCTGGAGCAGCACTTGATATTTGGAATGATCGTGACATTGACCCTAATGGAGCTGGTGTTAGCGACGCTACTGAATTATTGAGCAGTGGTGCCGCATTGGCTGCTTTTGAAAAGCATAAAGCAGCCGCTATTAAAATTGCTAGTGCTTAAGACTGAAATAAAAAGGCCTCTAGTTCACTAGACCAATCACGGTCTGGAAATTTTTGTTGTAGCGTTTCAACCTTAGCTTTGAACTGCTCACAAAATTGTCGGTGTGCATCTGAATGAGGCTGGCGCGGTTTGTGCTGCATTGCCTGGACCACCTCGGCTATCTCGTCGAGCGTTTCCTGCATTTCATAATCGGTGTACGTTTTCACAAAGCGCTGCCACAGTAAATCGATGGCTACATCACTTGGATGACACATATCACGTGCATAAAAACGATAGTCGCGCAATTCATCAATAAAAAATTCATAACTCGGCACGTAATGCGCATTCGGATGATTGGCACACAATTGATCAAGAGCGATATGCAAAACAGACTTACTCAGGCTATTTTCATGAAGTCCATCACGAATATGACGCACCGGGCTAACACTCAGTAAAAATGTTTTGCGTGAAAACTCATCAATAATTTCAGACCAAATTTCAACGATGTCTTCTATACTCAATAAATAACGCTCAAATTCAGTGGTCGGAAGGCGATGACAATTTGCAACAATCAGACCGCTCTCTTTGTGTTCATAGACTGAGGCCGTCCCAAAGGTAATGCAGACATGTGTCGCTGCATCCCAAGCGTCATAAGCAGCAGCGCGACGCTCTTCGAGATCATTTTGTAAGACATTCACGGTGGGTGCATGAATATCTCCATGCGCATCTAAACTATAATACATGCCATCTTGTAGAATCGGATCGGCAAATGATAGTTCTTGATGAATCAATTTTATACTGCGGGCAATACTTGCAGGATTAAATAATATGCCGAATGGATGGGCGTGTATTTTTGCTTTATGTTGATGTAAGCGTAACGCCATGTGTTGCGCAAAGCAGGAACCCATAGCCACCAACTGATCCTGAAAACTAATACGTGGATCGATATGTGGAAACGTAACCGAAGTCTGCAGCTCGCTCATGTCGTATAGTCAGCATTAATAGTAATATAACCGTGAGTTAAATCACTCGTCCAACGCGTAGCCGTACTGCCCTCATGACCAAAATCTAAAACAATGCGTTGATCATTGGTATCTTGCATAGTTTGCGCCAATGCTGCACGTGTCATTGTTTTACCATGTAATGTAAATGGTCGCTGCTCATCATCGTGGCCGCTGCCTTCACTAAAAATCAGCACGTCATTAATATACACATGCAGATCCTCAAGATGAAAATCAATACCACTGTAACCAGCTGCACAAACAATACGTCCCCAATTTGGATCACGACCAGCTATGGCCGTTTTTACCAACATCGAGTCACAAATAGCGCCAGCTATCGCATTTGCATCATCTTCACTGCGACAACCTTTTACACAGACTTCAATGAAATTCGTTGCACCTTCACCATCGCGAACAATTTGTTGCGCTAAATCCTGCATGACATGCGTTAAGAGCGACTCGAATTCAATGTAGTCTTCATTTGTCTTTAACTTATTTTGAGATGTACCACTACTCATAACAATGACAGTATCATTGGTGCTCTCATCGTTATCTACACTGATACGATTAAAACTGCGCTGCACCGCACGACTGGTTATTTCTTGCAAATGTTTTTTATCAATTTCAACATCAGTTAAAATAAATGCGAGCATGGTTGCCATATTGGGATGAATCATCCCAGAGCCCTTACAAATACCTGCTACGTGGTATTCATTATCATGGGCGTAAGCACAACGCTTACTAAG
>JANQLF010000071.1 GCA_028280785.1 Planctomycetota bacterium | reverse complement strand
ACCATCATCGAAACGAACCTGCAACTGGCCATAATTATACATGCCGTCATTTAATTCCTCGGTCAAGCGTGCGCCGATTGCGCTGACTGAAGTAGGTTTGGCACCAGTCATGCTGCACATGACATCGACATAGTGTACGCCACAATCAACAATTGGTGAGAGCGCATTCATTAAAGACAGGTGGGTGGTCCAATTGTCACCAGAGCTCTGCTGATTTAAATTCATGCGCATCACTAGCGGTTTGCCGAGGCCTTGGCTGATTTCGGTAAATTTATGCCAGGCCGGATGATGATTTAAAATATACCCGAGAACCAGTTTTTTATTTTTTGCATTGGCTGCATCGATGACTTTTTGCGCGTCAGCTTCGGTCTCTGCAATAGGTTTTTCCATAAACACATGGCAGTCTTGGTCAAAGGCGGCCAAAGCGTATGTACAGTGGGTATCGGGATAGGTATTAATCGAAACCGCGTCAGGTTTTGTTTCGGCAAGCGCCGTTTCGTAACTGTCAAAACAGGGGTAGCCACCCAATTCTTCGGAGAGTGCTTCGCGACTGGCGGGTGTACGGCTGACCAAGCCAACAATTTCAAAGTCATCCATCTGATGATAGGCGCGCGCGTGGCTAGCGCCCATGTTTCCACAACCGACGACTAAAATGCGAATGGGGTCTGCCATATTGATCTCCTCGAACGCGGGGATCGTATGGCCCGTAGCCTCGTTTCCAGAGGCCTATTTGAGTAGCGATTTTATTTCGCTAGCCTTGTCGCCCGCTTTGTTGAGGTATTTAGTTGCGGCACCGATGCCTTTGTTGTAGGTGACGAAAAATGCAGCAAGTGCATGCGCTTCTTCTTTACCACGTGCACTGAGGCCAATGGCTAGGGATTCAGCATCTGCAGGTGTGAAGGTACGCCAGATGTTGAGGGTAATGTCACTGTTGCCACTGCGTAAGGTATAGCCTTTTGCTGTTTTGGATTGGAGCTGAATTTCTTTTCGCAACATAGAGTAGGTAAAATAAATGTGGAGGCCATTGCTGAGTTGTTTATCAAGTTCTTGCTGTAAACGTGTCTGATAACTGGCAAAGGCAGATTGTAATTGTGCTTGTACCGCTTGTTGTCGCGATGTGCGTGGTGTAGATTCTTTTTTATTTTTACGCACTACTTTCTTTGATTTTTTGGGTGAGCCTTTGCCTGCTGGGCCAATATAAGTGCTGGCGGCAACGATATTGTCTTCGTATCTGATTTGATCTTTCGGCGAGGTCCATGAACCACCGAAATAAGCGCTATGGTTAATCCAATTTAATTGCAGTGTGCTAACGGTACGCCAACGAATATCGGGCTTATGCATCTTTAATTCGCCATTGATCCATAATTTTAATTCGCCGTCTTTTTGACTTGGGGTGTTTGGTTTCAGCATCATCTCGATGCAATACCATTGTCCCGGCTTCATGGCGATAGGCGAACCAATGTTTTGATTAGCGTTCGAACCCCATTGGCCCATGTCCATGTGATAATAATAGACGTAAGGTTCTCCACGTCTGTTAAAGCAGACACGCGCACTATAGCGATCAGTGCCTTTAGGTTTAATGCCTGCTTTGCCACCGGGACGCCCTTTGGCGTTGGCACTGATCCCAGGTCCTTTGACGCCTCCACCAAAATCATAAGTTTCTTCGAACATAGAGTAGAAACGGTAATACATAACCTCGGTCTTTTTAACCGGGTGATGTGTATCCCAAGGCGCGTGCTTACCTTTTTTATTATGCGATGCTAAAACTGTCGTGCCGGATACTGGATTTTTTATGGATACGAAACTGCGCCCATCATTTTTTAACGGTGAAGATTTTTTTTCGAAATTATCGAAGAATAAGACTGCTGGATGCTTGTCGATACCGTGGTCGTGTTTAAATCCGGCGGCTAAACCATTGGGACGTTCAGCTCCAAAAACAACGATACTTAAACATAATAAAATAATAATGTGCACGTTTGCTCCTCGAGGCCTAACGCAGCATCTTAGCAAGGTGAAGGTGGATGTCTCCAAGAAAAAAGGGGTGCACCCCTTAAAAATATGGGATCACCTCCAAGTGGACCTAATTTTTAAGTGCATATTATATCTAGTCTTACGATTTTTTCTCATGAAGAATGCTGGCTGTCACATGTACTAAACATGTGGTGAGCCCATAAGTGGTTTTGCCTAATTGAATTTATCGCTGTGGCTCTCGCTGCCGGAGAGATGTGAGCTATCACCATTTAATTCGAGTGTATAGCGTTCCTCTTGGCGACTGATCTTAATCAAAGCACAAAGTCCGCCGATTATATGTGCATCTTCTTCGATGAGGCCATTGGCCATGGCGTGTACGGAATGTCCATGACCCACCACGAGAAAATCATTACTGTAAAGAGCGGCTAGTTTTTGAATAGTTTGAGCGCCGCGTTGCGTGGCTTGGTGGTCTGATTCAGGATAGCTTGGGTTTATTTGGCTTTCATAGTCTGCAGTAACACGCGGAAATTGTTGCTGAATGTTTTTTAAATGCTGATGCTGTGGTGAATTTTGAAACCATTCAGGATTAAGCCATTCGCAAGCACCATGTTCAATATGAACCTGTAGATCAAGTTCCTCAGCTATATAATGGGCGGTTTGTATTGTTCGTAAAAATGGTGAAGCAAAAATATGACGTATGCCTTTGCCGCGGAGATGACGCCCAGTTTCTTGTGCTTGTATAATTCCGTCATCAGAGAGATGCGGATTATCTGACATGTGCGGATTCTCTTCAGACCATCGGGGATTCACAAAGTCGATGCGGTTGCCATGGCGACATATCCAAATGTTTTGCTCAGTCATAATGATATAGTACTCGCTGTTTAAGTGTTGAGAATATACCTTGGCTAAGAAGGGGCTCAAGCTGAAGGGAATCTAAAGATTTTGTCACAGTTACGGCATTGCAGTGTATGTACATAAGGCCCATAATGAGAGGATCGCGAGATGATGACTATGACCTATAAGCAAGTCGACACTGCTAATGTACCTTTTCACGTTAATGAATTGTTTCCCGCCTATGAGGATTTGAACCATCCGTCTATTCAATTGCTGAAAGATCGCTATCAGCTTGATGCCGTGGTGGAAGGAATCGATGGTGAATTCGATCGCATGTTAGCCTTACGTGCGTGGATTAAGGCCAACATCGAAATAAATGATCCCAACCCAACTGAAGTCGATCACCAATATGCCATTGATATATTGGATGCAGCGCTTGAAGGCGGTGGATTTCACTGTGCACATTTTTCCATTGTGCAGTCGGCTATTTTAAATGCCTATGGTTATGTGTGTCGACGTTTAGGTGCGGGCGATGGACGTTTAGAGCGTGGCAAATATCATGGTGTCAATGAAGTGTGGGTGAATGAATTTAATAAATGGGTGCTCATTGATGCTAAGTATGATTTACACTTTGAAAAAGATGGCGTGCCCTTATCGGCTTTAGAAATGCGCGATGAAGTGATTAAAAATGAAGGTGCAGATGTCAATAAGACCTACGGGCCTAAACGCGAAGTGAAAAAAGAGGAGTTCGTGGAAGGGATAGAAACGTATCGCTGGGTTAACTGGGAAATGGATACCAATCGTTTTACGGCGTTCCCAAGTCACGGTTCTTCGGCAGCTGTGCTTTTGGATGATGAGTATTCGTTGAATAATACCTGGTATCGTGACGGTAAAGAAAACTGGGCCTACGCGATTAATTTCTTTGTGCATACGACCCATCGCAATTGGATCGAATGGACGCCAAATGTTGTGAAAGCCAATTGTAAAATAAATGGCAATCAGGCGCGAATTCGCTTGGCCTCATGTACGCCAAATTTCAAGACCTATCAAT
>JANQLF010000055.1 GCA_028280785.1 Planctomycetota bacterium | reverse complement strand
TGAATAAGCATTATGATATGGCTACGGTGCTTTTGCGTTTATACCGTATTACCGGCAAGAAAGAATATAAAGAGCAGGTTTATAAAATTTATTCTCGTGCTAAGCGTATGTTTCGTCTGCTTGATGAAAAAGACGGTCCACGCATTGTGTGGAATTTCTGGATGCCACACGGTCCCTGGGATTTAAAAGGCACTGCTCCTTCATCATGGGTTGGTGTGCATAGCTCGCGTTCTGGTTATCAATCTGGTGAGGTAGTTCAATTTATTGAAGCTTATGATACTGGTGTGGTCTTTACCAAAGAAGATTTCGAGCGCATGATTAAGACCAATATTTGGATGAAGAATAATAATTTTGTTTCGGCCGATGGTACATCTAAAGCAGGTCAATTGTGGAATGCCTTTGCTCGCTTTGATGACACGATTTACAATGCCGTTGGTAAAAACCCAACGAAAACCCAGCAGAAGGTAGGCCTAGCCTACATTGAATTACAACGCAAATATGGCTGGAAGCGTAAATATGTGAAGTCTGACAAGGATTTAATGCTCGATGATTTTAAAGTTGAAGCAGGTCGTCATATTGCTTTGGCTTCGGTTATTCCAAGTACCTTGGAAACAGCTAATAATGATCGCGTACGCATCATCGCTCAATTACGTAAAACGGCGCCATACAAGGTAGAGTTGTTGGATAAAAAAGGAGCTTCGCTAGGTGTTCTACACGAAGTGAGTTTCAAGAAAGGTGGCAGTAGTTATGAAACCTTTATGTGGGACGGTACCAATCCAAAAACCGGCAAGAAAGACCATGCTGTTTATACAGTTCGTTTTACTTTAGGTGATGAAGTGCGCACCTGGCCAGTTCAGGTAGTTAAAGGCTCGAAAAAGAAGGGCTCAGATAAATTTGTTTTAGCGAAAGGTAAAACGCTTGAATTCGATTTTGAAAAAGATTTAGACACTAAATTGTGGCATGTTGGCAAGGAAGTGAAGATAGTAGATGGTGCTGGCGTTGATGGATCAAAAGGTTTGTCCATTCCATCAAAAAACAGTGCTAAGCTTCTATTTGGTGAATATGATGACCTTAAGGTGAAAATCACCATGCAGGTCTACGACAACGGTGTTAAAAAAGGTAAGGCCGGTGTAAATGGCGGTTATTGGGGCACGAATCAGGCAAATGGTAATATCTTTGCAGTTTATCGTATGTGGCGCAAATACCTGAATGGTGATAAGCATTTTGCTTGGTTAAATAATGGTGAAAATCAGTGGTTTAGCCCGCATCCGAATAATTTGCAGCGTAAAAAAGGCTGGAGCACCTTGGTCTTTGATTACACAGGAGATGGTCTAGCGACGATTACCTTTAATGGTGTTACAATGGATAAGAATAAAATGAAACCTGAGAAATTCATTCCAACGGGTGCAGTGGGCCTGACCGTTGGGGGTCCTGCACATAAAATGCAGCCACTGATTATTGATAACGTCAAAGTCGAATATCCGTAATTATTACCAGTCTAAAATTAAAAGGGCTTAAGGAAGATTCCTTAAGCCCTTATTTTTTAGGTGTTTATCTCATTTCACTCACTTGTCGAACATCGACGAATATTCGTTGAAAAGTGGTCTATACCACTGTACTGTAGGGTATAAAGGGTGATTTTTATGCGTTTTTTGTGCTGTTTCGTGGCTTTGTTTTTGATAATTGGTGTGCAAGCCCAGGAAACAAACGGCATCCATCAAGATCAAGGCTCAGACTTGAGTGCTGTCATTGCAACTATCATGGGTAATGAAGGTATCAAAACCCCCAATAAAATTAAATTAAATGTAAATAATAAAAATGTCTATGCGAATTATGATTCGCATACCGAAGAAGCGCTGGTTGTTAAGTTTCGTGGCAATAACCTCACTTATCCCTGGGATGAATTTAATACAGAAGAAATGTTAAAAATAATTGACCGTTTTGGGTTAAAGGGTGATGATTATTTAATCCTAGCGCAATTCAGTATGAAAGAAAATCTGCCAAAATTAGCAAAGCGTTATTGCGGCATTGCTGAGCGTAAGAATCCAGAATTAAGCCCAAAGGTAAAAGACATGCTCAAAGAAATAAAAGCTTATGAGGACGACCGCAAACGTTCCCGTTATAACCATGATGGTCGTAAATTACCGAACTTGCCAAAATTTGATAAGGTAGTTGCCTTCGATACGCCAGAAGCTGATGCGATCATGTCGTCGATGCAATTTTTTCCAAAAGATAACCCATGGAATGAGGATATTTCGAAACACCCAGTGCATCCTGATTCTGACAACATATTAAAGTTTATCGGCTTAGATCACAACATTCGTTATGATGTTTCAATGAATTTTACCATAGTGCCGCCTAAGCAGGCGAAATTGCTGGTGAAAAATGTCGCTCACAGAGGGCCCTTTGACAGTGTGCCTGCCCCGGTTCCCGATAATGTGGCTATAGAAGGCTGGAATGGAGACCCCAAATCACTTGATGCCTATCAGCGTGCAACCGGTGGTGATCGTCATGCATTAATTGTTGATCCATGGAATAATATGCTCTATGAATTTTTTGCGACGCGTAAAACCAACGACGGTTGGCAAGCAGCGAGCTTTACCTATTGGCGACTTGATAAAAATGAAGTATTGCCAAATAGACAGACCAGCGCTGATGCAGCAGGTTTATCAGTATTGGCTGGTATCATTCGTTACGATGAATTACAGCGTGGTAAGGTCGAGCATGCGATTCGCGTGACCTTTAGGCAAACTCGCCAAGAGTTTATTTATCCAGCGAGCCATTATGCATCGCGCACTGATAATCCACATGCACCAGCAATGGGTCAGCGTTTTCGTCTAAAGAAAAATGTTGATACCAGTGGTCTCCAGAAGGAGGCATTGGCAGTTGTTTATGCGCTGCAGAAATACGGTGCGATCTGCGCTGATAACGGTAGTCCATGGTACATGTCAGGGGTAAAAGACCCACGTGTGAATATGCGAATTATGCACACCCTGCATCGCTTTAAGACCAGCGATTTTGAAGTGATTCAAACCACGCCAGGTCCTAAATAGTTAATATATAATGGCTTATGCTGGTTTAATTTCACGGTTGACTCGTTTGTTTATAAGTATACAAACGTTAACATATGAAACATACAAAAATATGGATCTGTTTGCTTGCCATGTTGTTCCTGTGCTCATGTGGTCGACACGTGCCCGCAAGCGCAGATCGAAGTACGCACCTAGCGAACGAGTACTTGGGAACATTTCAAATCCCGAAAGGACCGATGCGTGGTTGGGGTGTTCGTGAGCTCATACAAGATCATCCAGACTATGAAAAAAATAATTATCCTTTGGAACGCTATCTTAAATGGTTGGATAAAATGGACAAAATAGCGATAACAAATACGAAAAATGGGAAACTACAATTTGAAATATTGAATGAAAAAAACGAAATCATTTTAAAACATCAGACTAATTGTCGAGTAAGAAGGAATTATGTGCTCATTCCCACGATTACAGAGTGTTCATGTATGGCTGTATTTTGGGGGTACAACAAAAGTAAAACCACTTTGTGGCTTACTGAAAAAAAGAATTTAATTTTTGGAAACGATCATTCAGGGATGGCATTTATAGTACTTTTTCCGCTTGGTAGTCATCGATTTAAGAGAAACGAAGTATTCTATAGGATTCAGTGATGCGTCTTATTATTATTTTAATAATTTTAATGTTCTTGTGCTCATGTAATTCACGTGTTGCGATTATGGATAAGATAGAAGATGACTATCAAATAAGTTGGACTGATGAGCAGTATGGAGGGCTTTCAGAGTATACACTGACCATACCAAAGGATTACGGGCACTTGGACCATTCTTTGGTTAAATATACGGCTAGAGGTGATTGGGCCGAGTGGGGCGATAAAGAAGTTAAGAACACACCTGAGTACCCACAGCGAAAAACATATTCAGGTTATATCCGCATTTATCGAATGGCCGATGAAGAATTTCTTGATATTCGATTGCTTATTGCTCGACCAAACTATTACAAGCATGAGTCTTCAGAACAACAATATCAGGAGAGTTCTCAGAATGGAACAATGCGCTTAATTAGAAGATAATTCTAAGATGAGTGGTTGTATATTTGTAATACTTGATTCATTTGACAACGACCATCCAAACCAACCAGGTCCTTGCCCTTCTATATCCCTTAGAGCAATCTCACCGTATAAAACCTTAATTTCAAATGTACTTTGATTCCAATTGATTACACCCCATGCACTACCACAGCTCCAAAAACTACTGCCAGTTTCTTGTTTAAGTTCTACTTTAATGCTCTGTTCTAAGGCGTTGTAATTGAAAGCTGTATGCGCGGTAATTAATCCCCATGAACTCATGGCACGCGCATAATACGCACCGCATTCATATTCGCACCAGGGATTGCGTTGTTCGCCATTATAACGCGAACGTACACCACGAACGATGTCCAGTCCTTTATCAGTGAAGCCTTCATATATTAAATGAGAGGCGACATGATATTCGACACCAGTCCAGGCTTCGTCGCAGTAAATAAATGGTAGCGCTGGTCGACCACCTTTTGGCCAGGAACAGAGGACCATGGCTGATTCGTCATTTAAAGCGTAGGAACGCTGGCAGTTTACCATATCTCCGATGCGCTGATAAAAATTATGCTGGTGAATCGACAGTAGAGCAGCGCGTCGATTATCGCTGTTTAATAAATCATCTAAGCCACTGACACGTCCCAGCCACTGACCAACTAATTGATCAGATAAGCAGCCTGTACCGAATTGCCACTTTGGTTCATTTTCTGCCATCTGTGGAATTTCGCGTTGCGGTGCAGCGATGGGTACTTCAGATTTTTTATATGAATCTGGATCGATGTGCTGTTCATACCATTGACCATTAAATAATTCATCGTCCATGGCTGCTGCTGCCTTATTGGCAAGCTCTGCTAATTCATCGGCGATGTCATCGCCAAGAGCTGCAGCTAATTTGGCACCCGCTTGCAGTCCGCCTATATAATAACTATTAGCTAATGGATTGGGCCCAAAGAATTCAATGTCATAAGTATTGTGTTGAATACCATCGATTAGGCCGTTTTTATCTTGGTCCCAGTATTTCCAACAATAGGTAATTGAATTCCTCAATGCTGGCCACATGCCGCGTAACCATTCGGTATCACCGGTTAATTGCCACAATTGATAAATATGAATAATCGTCCCGAGTTGCGCATCGACTGCTGGTTTCGGAGGGTTGGGTATGCATTTATTCGGAACTTGAATGCGAAAATGCATGCCGCCTGAATCAGTGCACGAACAGTTGTACGTATAATAGGCGCTGTGCATGCGCTGCATCATCTGCGGAAATAAATGATCCGTCGTTTGCGCGTAGTTCCAAACGTGATTACACGAACCGGGACAGCAGCCATTATCGGCGTTGGAACCTTCATAACCATAAGGTGTGCCGTCCTCTAAATAAATAAAAGTCGGACTGCGCAGAACAGCAATTTGACTCGAAGCCGCATCGAGCACCGCATCATCAACGCTGCTTTGTTCTAAGGCGTCACGGAATAGTGCGGTTTGCGTAAACAGACGCTCGTGTTCTTGGTGGTAATATTTGGCGACTGCTTTGACATCAGCAAAACGTTTCGAATACCAAGTCGCCCAGCGCGCGACATCTGCATTATCAGAAATATCCACACCGGCTTCGGTAGGAATGCCAAGGGTGTAGGCATTATTGGGAAAATGCCAGGCAACGCGAAGTGGAAAGTCGATGGATTCACCAGCTGCAATTTTTCCGTTAAAACCAAGTCCACCTACATGTGGTGCATTCTTGGGTGCATCATCGTATTCAATGTTTTCTAATGTGCCGGTATTGTGAAATTCATCCCAGGTTTGTTGCAGGGGGTCGAACCAACCAAGCCGCGGCCAGCTACAACGATGAAAGCCTTCTTGATAAGGCGTATGCAAGTATACCTGACCATTTTCGAGATGATCAGCGGGTAATTCAATGTTTTCAAATAAAAGACCACGAGTGTTTTCGTCAGATACGTACGTGCTACGCAAGCCGCCCTGACCACTGTTGGCTACTGGATTACCGAGAGCGGCTAATAAGGAAACATCTAATTCTTTATCACTGGTATTTATTATTGTATAATTCAGGTCCATAATAGGAATGCCTGAATCATCTTCGTTGAGCGGTATTAATGGATTGTATCCAGTGATTTCTACTTTAATGGGTAAAGCGGGATCACTGAGAATTACTTTTGCAAAAGGGTAGGCACCGTGAAATTCACATTCACTAAAACGTGGTAAACCAAACGTATCGCCTAGTCCGTTATGTGGGAAATATTTGCCATGAATGCTGCGTTGGTGTCGGAAATAGGGCCCATTGAAACGACCTTCACAGACACGCGTATGAATCTCACCATTATCATCGGCAATACGCAGCGCGGTAAAGGTGTTGCGATTCATAGTGTCGAGGGCGGGCTTATTGGCGATCTGCCATTCACTGAGTGCACCGTTACCGGTTAAGGAAATACAACCAGTGCCAATGCCACCGATGGGAAAAGCAATTTGATCACGTTGGCGTTCAGTGTGACGAGTGAATCGTTGAAATGGCATAGATGTAATCTTTACACAGGGAGGTAGAAATCAATTCGTGTCTATACCTACTTGTATGTAAAAAATACATCTAACTGCTAAAGTATTTTAGCTGACTATAACTAATAGGTGGCGCGGCCACCGGTCAAGTCAAAGGTAAAGCCGGTGTTAAAGCTGGCTTCTGGCGAAACAATCCAGGAGGCAATCGAGGCTACTTCTTCGAGTTCACCAAGGCGTTTCATGGGAATTTTGTCAGTCATGTATTTGACCTGCTTGGGATCAGTTGCAGCAACCATGGCGGTTTTTACCACTGCGGGTGCGAGTGCGTTAATAGTAATGCCTGTTTCAGCGTATTCTTTACCAATACCTTTACACAGGCCGATGACCCCAGCTTTGGAGGTTGAGTAGGGGCACATGCCTGGATTACCTTCTTTGCCAGCAATAGAAGCAATTAATAAAATGCGTCCGTAATTGGTTTTTTCCATTTCAGCCAAGGTGTATTTGCTCATTAAAAAAGAGCCACGTAAATTTACGGCAATGACTTTGTCGTAATCAGCTGTTTCGGTTGAGGTAATATTGGTGGCTGTTGGTCCAACAATGCCTGCAGAATTAATCATCACATCAATTTTACCGTGTGCTTTAACAGTTTCGGCGATGGCATTTTTAATGCTATCTTCATTGGATACATCAACGCAGTGATAAGAAGCCGAACCACCGGCAGCTTCAAATTCGGCTTGGGTTTTTTGACAGAGTTCTTCATTAAAGTCGAACATGACTACATGAGCACCTTCGCTCAGCAAACGTTGACCGATGGCTTTGCCGAGCCCATCGGCTCCACCGGTGATAATAGCGACCTGATCTGTAAAACGATTGTCCATTATAATTTCCTTTGCTGTCTACGCCGAAATACAGCGTTGCTTTTGCTCGCCGAGACCATCAATACTCAGGGTGATTTCATCGCCTGCTTTTAAATATTGTGGTGGCTTCATACCAAGACCGACGCCAGGAGGAGTGCCCGTGCTGATCACATCACCAGCTTCAAGCGTCATAAATTGTGAGCAGTAATGCACGATGTGAGCGCAGTCGAATATCATAGTTTGCGTATTGCCACTTTGGCGTTGCTCGCCATTAACTGATAAGCTCATTGATAAATTATTCACATCGGCACAGGCATCAGCGCTTAATAAAAAAGGCCCGAGGGGATTAAAGGTGTCGCAGGATTTTCCTTTGCACCATTGGCCACCGCGTTCGAGTTGATAAGCGCGCTCGGATACATCGTGCGAAATGCAATAACCAGCGATATGATTAATCGCGTCTTCTTTCGAATCGAGGTAGCGCGCATCTTTTCCAATAACGATGCCCAGTTCGACTTCCCAATCAGTTTTTTCACTGCCGCGCGGAATTTGCACGTCATCAAAAGGACCAACAACGGTGTTCGAGCCTTTCATGAAGAGGATAGGCTCTTCAGGAATCGGCATGCCTGATTCTTCGGCGTGATCGCTGTAATTCAGGCCAACACAGAGGACTTTGCCTGGACGTGCGACGCAGGCGCCCCAGCGCTCGGATTCAGCTACTTCAGCGAGTCCATCAGTTTTGATCTCACTTAATGAATGTTGATTAAAAAAGTCGCGATCCCAGTCACTAAACTGTGCAGAGCAGTCATAGCGCTTGCCGTCGTCGCCTAATATGCCTGGTTTTTCCTGGCCAATGTCACCAAATCGTATGAGTTTCATGGGATCCTTTCGTGTGACTGCTGTTTGGCAGCCTCCCCTTGCTTTTGGTACTTTATTAATAATATACCAAAATATGAGCGGTCAATCCTTGTCTGCGATACCTAGCCAACTCGTTGCGAAAACAATCAATGCGATGCTTGATGATTTCTTGACTGCACCAGAGCTGCCCTGGCGGATTTTAGCCGAAGGTAAGTTGGCACAGCAACTTGCGGTGAGTCGTTCGACGATTCGCAGTGCCTTGGATTACTTGCGTGACCTTGGAATATTGCAATCCGAGGGTCGTCAGACCAATTTAATTAAGAAACCGCTCAAGAAACATTATCTCAAAGTCGATGAAGAGCTAACTTCTAAGACTGATGATTTCGAGGCCTTCTTTTTTGAAAAAATTTCTAAATCAGAATTGCAGCCGGGACAATTTATCAGTGAGCGAGAATTAAGTCTAGAATCCGGGATTAACACGGTGCAAGTGCGCGAAGTCTTAGCGACATTTGCTCGTTATGGTATTATTACCAAAGAGCCACGTCATCGCTGGCGGGTTGTTCAATTTGATGAGCACATGATCGATGAATTATTCGATATGCGCGAGATGATTGAGGAGCGTGGTATCCGTAGTTTAGCCAAACAACAGTTGGATACTCGGCTAGAAAAAGATATTCGTGATTTATTAAAAGAGCATCAGCAATTAAAAAAGAAAAAGAATCGTGTTGTTCAGGATTTTTGGGATTTAGATAATCGCTTTCATCGATTTATTCTTGATGCATGTCAGAATCGTTATTTACAAGATATGTTTACATCCATTGCCATGCTGATTCATTTTCAATTACAACACGATGCTACTGGTCAATATGGTATGAATGTGGGCATCAATCAACATATCGCGGTGTTAAAAGCGCTATTAGCGGGCAATAAGCAAGAAGCCATTAAGGCCATGCTTTTACACGTTAACACAGCGCGTCGTGTTATGAAAGCAACTGCTGGAATACCAGGTTACTCATTAGGGCAATAAATTGGTTGCGACCAAGCCTTGCGGCCTTCGTGGTCTTCAATTTGTACGCGAATATAGGTGCTGGCGCTTTTGCATTCCCAAGTGGCAGTGGTCAAACTGCTACCTTTATCGGCACGAATCTGAGTGCCTTTTTGAGCGCGGCTCATGAAATTAATGCTGCGTACTTCTGAGCAATCAACTTCAATCGATTCACCATCGTAACGAATATCGTGAATGCTTGGACCAGTGCTCGCATAAAAAGAACCATTTTTGATGGCGTCCATGATGCTGTCGACGCTATTGTCTTTAGCTTTGACGTTGATCCAGCCACCAAAGCAGGCTTCTTCACCACCATGCGAATCGTCACAGGAAATTGCACCGTATTGGTGCTCGGCTTGTAGGAGTGAATCATAAATGTTGGTTGAATCGCCTTTACCAATGGCCTGCTCACAGACGTGATTATAGACTTCAAGGGCATCAGCATTTTTGATTAATTCGATTTCTTTTTTATCGAAGCCACACCAATAGGGGTGACAAACGATGACATAGGCGCCGTTTTTCTTAAAACGATTAACCAAAACTTGAGCGCTGATTTCTGTGTTCAGTGGTTCTTCGAAGTCATGCGGGACGTTGAGGGCAATGAAATGCCAATCACCAGATGTGGAAACAGGGTTTTGTGGATGAAATTCGATCGCACCAATCAGTGTCATTTTGGTGTCGTAATTTTTTGGATCATAGGTTTTATTATGATCAGTAATGGCGAGAAAATCGTAGCCACCTTTTTCGTACATGGCGATACGTTCTTCGATAGTCACCTTGCCATCGCTGCGAGTAGTGTGGGTATGGGTATTGCCGCGTAGCCAAACGCCCTGTTCTAAAAACTGAGATTGTGTCATGCTTTTTCGTCCTTAACGCCGCGATTATTGGGCTTGGGGAGCTTTGTCAAACAAAGAGATACGGATTATTTGCGCGATTTTCTAATGTGGCCAGGAGGATAACCATAGGTTTTTTTAAAAACCGCATTGAAGTAGCCAGGTTCAGCAAAACCGACTAATTGTGCAATATCTTTCATTTTATGCTCAAAACTTAAAATCAGATCGAAGGCTTTTTGTAGGCGGATTTTGGTAATATAAGCATTGGGATTACAGTCCATGAATTTGGTGAATTCACGTGAAAAATGTGAACGTGATAATCCACAGGCCTCGGCTACCATGTGAACATTTAATTCGGGATTATTGAAATGTTGATTGATAAAACGGCAGGCTTTTTGGATGGCTTCGGGAAGTGGTTCTTCGGCAGGACAAAATAAACCGCAGAGTATTTCATAGAGAATGCCATTGGCCTGTGCCGGATGCGGTTCGCCGTTCATGCGTAAGCGGTGTAATTTATGCAGTGCCTGTACGCTGGGGCCGTCCGGGTGTAATTGAAAAACATGATTACCGTTATTGTTTTGAATTAATTGATCAACAAGTTTGCGTGCGATTTCGCCGTTAAAAAAAATCCACATACATTCCCACTCGAGCGGTGGGTTATTCCAATAGGATGATTGAGAGGGGATGGGGATGAGAAAGGCTGAACCGGCTGGTACTTGGTCTTCTTGTCCGGTGGATTCATCACGAAAGGTTCCGGTGCCTTTGGTGGTATAATGGAATAGACAGTCGGCCTCTTGTCGATGTGCATTACTGTGCTCGTAAAGCCGATCACCGGGCGTCATATTGTAGCCGATGTGGACCAGAGAGCAGTGTTGGGAATCAGGGAGGCCTTTGATTTCTTCATGAAAGCCAAAGCCACCATAGCTGATTTTACTCATACAGCACAAAATTATAATAAATATGCATCAAAACAACATTTAAACTACATAAAAACTATTATAATGAGCAAAATAACACTATATTTGGAGGAAGCTCTCATGTACACGATGTTCGATGATGTCCAAACTCGCCTCAAAACACCCTTTCCGGCCTTGAGCCCAGCCCAGCGCCTGCATTTCGATATGCATGGCTATGTGATCATCGAGAACGTCTTTAGCGATACTGAAGCTGATGAGATGCGCGATGCCTTAATTGAGGTTCGTGAACGTGCGCGGCGTGAGCGGGATACGGGCATTCCCGATCCAGCATTGAATGGTGCTAAAGTAGAGTGGTATAGTGAAGCTCATGAACGTCTACTTGGTCTCGGTCGCGCTCATGAACGTATCTTAGATTTTATTTTTAATCCGTATTTAGTCGGTATGGCTGAAGAAGTTATCGGCGGTGCTGCGCGGATTAATGAGACGAATGGCCATATTAATAGAAAATGTGACTGGGGTAGAACTGGTTGGCATCGTGGTGCTGATATTCAAGTTGCAACATATACCAAGCGTAACTTGTTTCACTGCAACTTTGTTAAAACGCTAGTGAATTTAACTGATTTTGGTCCAGATGACGGTGGAACGGTGTGCATTCCAGGTACGCATAAAATCGATATTCCGAGTCAACAGTTACGTGAAATAGTTGAGCATCATCCAGAAATGATTCACCAATTTGTTGCGCCAAAGGGTTCGGTTTTTCTTTTTGCTGAAACATTATTGCACGGAACGGGAGTCATTAAGAGCGACACTGAACGTTTCTTGCTGATTAATGGATTTTCTACACGCATGATGCCACATTGGGATGATACCCAAACCTTAATGGATCCAGATTTCTTAGAAACGCTTCCTGAACATCTGAAATTGTTGGTTTCAGGCTATGCCCATTGGACGCGGGGTCAGCGTTACCGCAATATCGCCGATCCAGCTGAAGTTTGTGAGCCAGCACTTATCCCATGGCGTGAAACACAGGCCATGACCTATAACCCTCGCTGCGTCGATGTAGATGTTGATTGTTAGAGAAAGGCTTAGAATGGCAAAAGTTCAATAGAGGAGCTTTTGCCATGCGTTTACTGTCTTTGATCGTTTTGTTACTCACAGCTTTGAGTCTTCAAGCTGAGGATGCTTACCTGGCTGAAGGCAGCATTGTGTGGGAAGAAGGCGATAATGAGCAAAAGTTTAAAGTGAAGCTCACCCACGGCGAAAGTAAAAAGAAATACGCTATGACCTTCTATACTGTTGTTGACGGTCAGGAAAAAACGCTGAGCGGTGAGGCAAAAGGTAGTTTGAAGAGTGGATCGTTTAAGGCAGAAGTCTCACCGAAAGATAATGAAGATGATGTTCTGTCTATTAAAGGTAATTTTAAGTCAGGTGCATTTAAAGGGAAAATAACCAAAAAGGATGGTAAAAAGACCGTTGCTAAAGGAACGCTTACCTGGAAAGCAACTGCTGAATTCGCCGAGCCTGTTGGTGGTAAGGGTAAAAAAGTAGCTAATTTCACTATCGAGGGCACCTATAATTGGTCAGCGCAAGCAGGAAGAACACATACGGTTACGGCTGTGTTTAATGAAACTGCGCCAGGGAAGTATAAAGTCGATTTTTCATTTAAATGGAACAACAAGGATCACATTTATAGTGGCACTGCTGAAGGAAATGTCCTCAATGGTAAATTAATGGGCACGGTTACGGCAGATGATCAGCCGAATCGTAAGTTTGGTTTCGAAGGTACGGCGACGAAAGGCTCTTTTGAAGGCAAGCATCATGAGAAAAAGGGCAATAACGAGCAATCCACAGGAAATATTACCTGGAAGCCCAAAGCCGGCACGGCTATGTAGACTACTTGTCTGCAACTAAACACTGTATTCTGTTCTTGATGCCTATGTGGTAGAGCGTAGCGTAATGACCATAAGGGTCGATATATGCATGCTCTCAAAACGCTCATAACACTCATTTGTATAACTGTCTGTATTCAATTGTCTTCAGCGGAAGATGTCTGGCCTGAATGGCCTGATCCAAAGTCATTTAGCGAGGGTGGTCAAGGCAATCAATTTCGCTTACCGTTTTTTAAGGACTTTTATGCCTATCCAAATGGTGAGCCATTGTATAATGTGCTCTATTTGCCGGACTCCTATGACCCAGAGCGCAGTTATCCCTTAGCTATCGCATTTCAGCCACAGAATGGAGCACCGAGTCATTGGTTTATGAAAAATATGACCAGTGGTGATGCTATTGTCTTAGGTATTTCGTGGTCGTTAAAAGATCCTGATCATGAAGCAAATTTTAAATTAACTGTGACAGGAGCTTATCATATTCCGGCAACTGTTTATTGGCTGCAGAAACATTTTAAAATAGATCAAAAGCGTATTTTTGTCGGGGGTTTCTCTGCGGCGGGTTGGAGTGCAACGAGTGAGGCGATGACTACACGCTTCCGCAATATTTCGACTCATTTTGTCATTACCGGTGCCGGTATTCGGGGTAACCCCGTGTATAAATGGTTTGAAGGAAATTCGGTTTTTGTTGCCGCGGGAACTAATGACATGAACTATGATTCTGCCAAGCGTGCCAACGCGACATTAGGCGGCTTAAAATATGATGTTACCTATTTTGAAGAACCAGGGGTCGGTCACCAAGTCGGACCAAAGATGAAAGTCGAAATGGTGAAGTGGTACGACAGTTTTAGCGCGAAGAAAAATGCCGATGTCTGGCTTGCTGAAGCTGAAAAACTCATAGCTGCTGGAAAAAATGGAATGGAGCCAGGTTGTAATTTATTGGCGTCGGTGGCAACACTGGGTCCAAATCATGAATTAGGCAAAAAAGCACGCCAACGTTTAGAGGACTTGGAAGGCGACGCATTAAAAAAAGCTGAAGCAGCTTGGCAATTATTATATCAAGGTCACTATAGTCAGGCAGGAATAGCGTTCAAAGAAGCAGGTAAATTAGCGAAAAAACAAAAGTCGATACGCCTTATGAAATGGTGTCTACGTGGAATTGATGAAATTAGCGAACGTCAAATGGTAGAACAAATCACCTTGCTTGATCAATGTGAATATAATGACCGTGCTTATCAGGCCTATATGCTGTGTGCTGACGGTGAGAAACGTTTTGGTAAAGCAATGAAGGATAAGGGCGGTGATCTATTTAAAAATAGCCTAAAATTCTTTGAAAAATTAGTTAAAGAATCTAAGAAACCAAGTAAGGAGCGCATGAAGGCACAGAAAGACTTAATTGGCATTCGCATGAGCATTTGGTCAGGCAAAGGCATTAAAGACGAAAAGGCAACTAATAAGACACGGGCTGCGCTAGAAAAACTCATTGCATCCGTAGGTGATGCTCCTGAGAAGCGTGAGGCCAATGAATTACTCGTTTTATTGCCGGTTTATGAAAAAGAATCAGGCTTATTTGGTGAATGAGAATGCTTGAAGGGATCGAGAAATCGAATGATAAAATGTTTATAGGTATAATTCTTGTATGCAGTTGTATTTTAAATGGATTTGCTGTAGATGGTGGTGAGTGGGTATTTGAGCACACAGAAATAGATTTTCATTTTAGTGTAATCGCTGGCGGCTCTATTCTTGATAGTGACCTCGACCCTATCCATCATCCCGGATCGTTTGGATTCCATGGCGATATTGGGTTCCCCTCAGCCTTCCCAGTTCATTTGTCACTCGCAATTATTTGGCACAATGATTTCGATGATGTGAAGAAACAGTACCCAACACAAAGTAATATTACCGAAACCTCTTTTGGGTTAAGAAAGTATTTTATTGATTACGAAGACTTTGAACATAACGAGTTTACTCCATTTATTGGTATAGGTAGATCATACCTCGATTTGAAAATAAAGGATGATGACAGCATAGTTTTTGAGGATAAAACTGATGGGACCTATGCTGAAATTGGATTTCTTGCAACTCCGGAATCAGAGATGCCCGTTTATCTTGGTCTTGTGTATAGGCATTTATTTGACGGGCATTATCGAGATAATAATGAAGTATTGGAGGCAGATTATGATATGTTTGCGATGTTTATTGGGGTCAATTGGTGAATTATCTAATTTTACATTTCCTTTAACAAAGTAAGTTTTTAAAATGATCGATAAACCAAATATTGTTTTTATAACAACTGATCAGCAACATTGGCGAATGATGAGCTGTGCTGGTGAGCAGTTTATCAAAACGCCGGCATGTGATCAGCTTGCAGCAGAAGGTATTCGCTTTGATAAATGCTATACGACCAATCCGCTCTGTGTTCCCGCTCGTTATAGTTTTATAAGCGGTATCATGCCCCATCACTTTGCTGAGATGGAGGATAATTATAAAGGTTATGTTGCAGGTACGCCAAAAGTGCATGACCACATTTCTACGCCAACGCTTGGCGAATTATTAACAGAAAACGGCTACCAAACCGCCTATGGAGGGAAGTGGCACATTGAAGGGCCATATGGTTTTAACCAAGACATGGCTGATAAATTTTCATTTCGTTTTTTAAGTGGTGATATTCGTGAGGAAGGGGCGATAGCCTGTGCCGACTTTATTAAAGAAGAGCACAAGCAACCGTTTTTTCTCTGGGCCTCATTCGATCAACCACACGATATTTGTAATTTTTTAGGTGAATTGAAAGATAACAAAGCGCCGAGCATTAATGTAGACGTTGCGTTGCCTGAAAATCATGCACCAACAGAAAACGAATCAGCTTGGATTGAAGGCTTTCGTAAGGGAACGCTTGGCGACGAACAGTCTTTTGAGTTAGGCTTAAATCGTCGCTACGGTATAGAAGCGAGTCAGTGGGATGCAGCAATCTGGCAGCAATTTCGTAATACCTATCGTTACTACATGCAGGAAACGGATCGCTATATACAACGCGTTTTAGATGCTATCGATGAAAGTGGTCTGAGGGAAAACACTGTCGTTATTCTAACTTCTGATCATGGAGACCATGACGGTGCGCATCAGATGACCATGAAGCGTACTTTTTACGAAGAGTCGGTGCATGTGCCGCTGATTGTTCGTTTACCGGACGGGAACAATGCAGGTACCATCGATAGAGTACACATGATTTGTAATGGATTAGATTTGATCCCGAGTGTATGTGATTTTGCAGGTATAAATGCTCCTGGATCTTTGCCGGGATTAAGCGTTAAGCCTTTGTGCGAAGGGACATCGCAATCCTGGCGCGAGTTTACTGTCGCTCAAACGCGCGGTGGTCGGATGATCTGTGGACAACGCTATAAGTATAATCTTTACGCTTTTGAAGAGGCGAATGAAGAGCTCTACGATCTAGAATCGGATCCAGGTGAACAAGTTAATCGAGCCGCAGATACTGACATGCAAGAAATCCTTGAGTCCTATCGCAGCTTGCTGAAAACATGGGTCCACGAACATAATGATGTTCGTGGACAAGGATATTGTCACTTAGCAGGCATTTAGGACAGGGGATTGAGCAATGGCAACACGCATTCGCACTATGCAGCGCGATGAATGGTCTGAGGTCGCTGCGCTTATTCATGCATCAACCAATAAATGGTATATGGATAAATACGGGTTTGAAATTTTTCAATGTAGTGTTGAAGATGTGGAAGCGTTATTTTGTAAAGTATATGAAGATTTAGATCCAAATTCTTGTTTAGTTGCTGATGTTGATGGAGTGATAGCGGCTTCTTGTTTTTATCATCCACGTGAAACGCATGATTCACTTGGTATAATGAATGTGCATCCTGATTATTTTGGCCAGCAACTCGGGAAAAAATTATTACAAGCTATTATTGAAAAATCACTCGATGCTGGAAAGCAACTCAGGCTTATTTCAAGTACAATGAATTTAGATTCATTCTCCTTATATAATAAAAATGGATTTCAGGCATTATTCCCCTATCAGGATATGCTGGTTGAAGTACCGGCGGACGGAATCCCAGTTCATGCCAACGATCAATATGCGCGTCCTGCAACCGGATCGGATCTTGAGGCCATTGTTGATTTAGAATTAAGCATACACGGCCTTAATAAGCGCAAAGATTACCAATATTATCTCAGCGATCAGGATAACATTTGGGAACTGTTAGTCTATGATGATGGGGATATCAAAGGCGCGTTAGTATCGGTGAAACACCCAGCATCAAATATAGTTGGGCATGGCATTATGCAGGATGCAGAGGTTGCCAAGGCATTGATTTATCGATCACTCAATCGTTATCGCGGTATGACGCCGTTGGTGATTATCCCAGCTGATAATAAAGAATTGGTGCAGGGAATGTATGCAATTAAAGCTAAGAACTGCGAATTGCATGTGATTCAGGCCTTTAATCCACCAAACACCGATCGCCCAAATGGCGTTGTTATTCCGACGTTTATGCCAGAAAATGGCTAGACATCCTGGCTGAAACACTCCATTAGCCTTGAAGTAGATTGCTTAGGTATCGGCTCAGTAGACTTAGTCTATCAGGATGATGCACAAATCTTTGTCATCATGATGATTACACCATATTTATAGAGCGGTTAATGACTAAGAAACCATCTTGGAAAAAGCAAGGTGCTGTGATTGCACTGCTCAGTATTTTGCGTACCTGGATGCCATCTATTTTATTGCATGCTGGTATTTTATTATGTTTAGCTTTTGTCAGTGTCGGCGTTGGTTTGATTGGCGAAAGCGGTGAAGACGAACACGCAGTAAATATAGTTATGCGTCAGGCCCAAGAGCAGCAAGAACTGACCTATTTAGATCAGCAGCAATTTCATCAGCAAAATCAATCACCGCATAATGTTGTTCAGCCGCAGCAAACGGATGAGTCAATTGAACTAAGTGATTTGCAGGCTCCGCGAGCGCAAGCTGAGGCTGATGTTTTGATCGGTCTTAATGCGAGTGATGCTGGTGGAGGACAATTAAGTGGCGGTTCTAACGCCGGTGGTGGACAGGTTTCCTTTTTTGGTCTGGAGGGCAAGGGTAAGCGACTTGTCTACATCGTTGATAAAAGTGGCAGTATGCAGGGTAAACTTCTGGCTGCGGCAAAGGCGGAATTAAAGCGCAGTATTGATTCGTTACCACGAGGGTCGCGCTATGCCGTCTATTTCTTCAGTGGCAATACGGTTCGTTATGCAAAATCAATGGACAAAAGGCATGATTTAGTTCGGGCAACGCGCAGACGAAATAAGGATGTGTTTAATTGGGTTGATGGCATTGTTGCTATGGGCAGTACAGAACCGTTAACGGCATTAATGGGTGCGTTAAGCTTAGAACCTGATGTCATTTATTTTTTGACTGATGGTGAGTTTGACCCATTAATTATTGAGAAGGTTACTGAAAGCAATAAATCAAGTAAGATACAAATTCATTGTATTGGTTTTGGTAATAGTGGTCGCGTTTTGCTTCGAGATCTGTCTAAACGTAATTATGGCCAGTTTCGATTTGTCTCTATGAAAGATTATAAACCGTGAAAATATTTATTTTCGGTTTTCTTACTTGTTTGATATTCGTGTGCTTATCGGCTCAGGAAGAAGATGTGGTGGTTCTTGCTGATGGTGAGCGCGTCTTTGGTACAATTATCGAGGACACACCATTATTGGTCATCGTCAAAAAGAAGGATGGTGAAATATTCAAATTCCCACAAAGCATAGTTGTGCGCAAGCGTTACACCGATTCAACTAATTGGGGCTCAATTTCACAACATATGCGCAATGGGGCATATGTGCATGTCTATAACAAACTCTATAAAGATATGCGAGCTTTGAAAAATGGTGGGAGTTTTCGCCAGGTCAAAACTATGGTTTATTGTTTGCGCCAGCTCGGGCAGGATGCTCAATTGGTAGATCTTTGCCACGAAGTGACGCGCTACGAGCGCCAAGATTTTATTCAGGTGATTGATTTATTCATAGCCCTAGAATCTAAGGAGCGCTTTAGCCAATTAGAAAAGCTTTGGTTAAGAAAGATAAAATATTCTAAATATAAATTAGCTCGCAAACGTTGTGCGTTGGCTTTGGCTTGTATGTATGTGGTTAATGGTCAGGGTGACAAGGTACAGGCAATACGTAAACTCCATGAATTGGATAAAGAAGTGGAGCAGCATGAGGTGCTTCAATTACTCGATCAAATGTTCGTGCTTACTAAAACTAAGCGGGCATTAAGCACCAAACATAAGCAGCTACAATTAACACACCTGTTTCAATATCTAAAAATCCAAACCATGAACATGCAAGGTGCATATGATAAGGCTGCGTTACAGGCATTAAAAGTAGGCATCGATCCAGAGGTTGATAATGTTAAGCGAATAGGCTTTCTTTTATTGGCACAAAATGCAGTTCAGCATGTGTCCGAAGATGATGCACATACAATCGCTGAATTAATTACTAATTTAAAAAAGGACTTACTCAGTAAGGAGTGATTATGTTACGTATAGGAATTCTACTTATTGCTATGACTGGGCTTTCAGCTGCGGATGCTGATCCAAATGAGGGTGTTCCCATTATGTCGATGGTTAATGATGGCGGCATTGTCGCCTATACCATTATTTTAGTAAGTATAGTGTGCATAACATTAGCATTACAGTTATATCTACGTTTACGCCAGGAACACCAGAGCATTGAAGATTTGCGCGAACGCTATGGTCATAGACATGCGTTGAATGACCAGGGCGCACTGCTGCATTGGAGCCAGGAAAACCCTAGTCTTATGGCGAGTACGGTACGTGCAGGTGTCGAGGCCAGTGATGAACATCGTGAGGTCGCCATACAAGAAGAAGCGGCACATTATAGCGGCGATTTATTTCGCCGTGCAGACTATCTGTTATTTATCGGTAATACCGCACCTATGTTGGGACTTTTAGGTACGGTATTTGGAATGATGACTTCATTTAATGTGCTCGCGGTTCAAGGCGGTGTTTCTGATCCTGGTGAGTTAGCGGGCGGAATTTCTGGCGCATTAGTGACCACGTGTATGGGACTAATTGTCGCACTACCGGCTTTAATATTTTATACCATGTTACGAAATCGTATTGAGTTATTGGTGGCCGATGTGGGACGTTGTATTGAGTCGTTGTTATTTCCTGAGCGTAAAAAGGCGCAAGTGACAAAGCCTGAGGTAGCTCCTAAATCAGAAGTGAAGCCTGTTAGCACTGGGTCTGCTCCTGCAGCTCCGGTCAAAAAAGTTTTCATGCCCGAAGCAAACCCAGAACCAGGCAACAATACGAGTGAAGAAGATAATCCTGCATGAATATCACTCCGCGCTATGAGCGCCGATCAGTGCAGGTTAAATTAACTGCGATGATAGATGTAGTTTTTTTGCTCATTATTTTCTTCATGACTGTTTCACAGATCGATAAAGACATGAAGGAGCAGCTGCCGCTTCCTGTGGCAGAGCATGGGCACGATGTGCTTGATCGCGAAGGTCGATTTATCATCAATATGGAAAAAGACGGTAGTATAATCATTGCCAAAAGTAAGCGCAGCTATGGAGATTTGCAGACGATTCTACGCCAGCAAGTTGCGACAAGAGGGGCCGATGAAATAATTTGCGTTTTACGCATCCACCAATTTGCAGCATTTTCAAGTGTCCAGGAAGTACTCGGAACATTGGCGAAATCAGGTGTATGGCAAATCCGCTTTAGTGTCGTTGAGGAGCAGGTATGAAGCTCCTGAAAAAGCGTGGTCAACGGCATGAAGACAATATGTTGGCGATGATTGATGTAGTGTTTCTCTTGCTGATATACTTTTTATGCACTGCACAATTTGGTATTTTAGAACTAGACTTTAATGCGGATCTATCAACCGGTATGAGCCAGGAGCAAGCAGATAGTGAACAGGACTTTGAGACAGTAAAAATATTCATTTTGGCCGACGATGCAGGTTTCTTGTGTAATAGGATGTCCTATTCGGATATTCACAGTCTGCGTGTGCGCTTAGAGGAATTACGTTCGCTTTATGATGCGCGCATCATCATAGATGCTCAAGAGGGTGTGATTTTTCAGTCAGTTATGGCTGTGATGGATGAAACCACGGCACTGGATTTCAGCAATGTGTCATTTGCGGGTAAGCAATGATGGTAAAGTTCGTAGCTAGCCTGATGCTGCCATTACTTGTGTGTGGGCTGACTGCAGCAACGCAAATTTCAAAAATCGATGAGCAGCAATTATTTATCAGGCGTCTTATACAAGTTAATTTGCCGCGTATGGCATTACAGGTTTGGGAAGAGGTGAATGGCCAAGCTGAACAGCTTAACGATCAGCAACAGTTTATACATCGCAGTCAGGAGCTGAATTTTCTTATCGGGACCTTGAAAATTGCTAATAATTCCGATGAGATGAAACGCCGTTGGAAGCGGTGTCAACGAATTATCCAGGATTTGCGTTTACTCAACAACAATGACCTTTCTCTGTCAATTGATTATGCATTATTGCGATTTGCTTTACTCGAATTCGCCTATGAGCAGCAATTGCATGAAGGTTTGTATCAGCAGCTGAGCCAATTAGTTAAAAATATTCGCAAGCTTTATGAGCGCCAAGGCGATAGAAAAAAGAGTGTTCCAGTTGGCGCAGGCCGTTCTTTTTACCTTGAACAAGTTCGACAGTCTGATCGCTTACGCTATAGCTTGGCTTGGTCTCAGTATTATTTAGCTGAATTGAGTCCTGCTGAAGAAAAAATGGACTTATGGGAGGATGCACGTGTTCAGCTTGAGCATTTCTTAGATAGACCGGTATACTCAGTCTTATTTGTTCGTGCTTTAATCGCTGTTTGCCGTATTGATGAACAGTTAGGGGATCGCATCGAAGCGATGTATTTGTTAGATGATGTTGAAAGTGAAATTGAGAAGCTACCTATTTCATTGGCTGCAAAAATATGGAATGAGCATTTGCGTTTAGTGAAATCGTATAAAGAGCGCATGGATTTGGCTTTGTCCTTACACACCTATGTTATCTCCTATGCAGAATCGTCAAAAGAATGGCAACTACTGCGTTATCAATTGCTAGGTCTGTGCATGGACCTGCTTAAAGATGCTCAACCTTATAGATCTGAGCCCTTATGGTCTGGAATGGCGCAAGAGCACATAGATGCATTATTTGAAGAGGGAAGTGAGTACGCAGAGTTCTGCTTCCCCTATATTATAAAACTCGCGCATATGCAGGAGATGTCTCAGGGATTTGAAGTCTTAGCTGAGGCTGAGAAAGCATATGCCGATAAAAATTTCGCATTAGCATTGACCGGCTATAAAAAAGCGCTCAAGCATCCAGAGCTTCGTGCCAATAAGAGATTATTTCATTTGTTAAATTTGAAATTACATATTGCTCAACAGAAAGAAGGCCAAATTGTAGAGTCGTTCCAAACATTGAATACAATTTTACCACAATTAGAGGATGAGCGACTTGCTGATGCGGCATTACGTTTGTGGTTATCTCAAACGAATGTACTTATGATCGATAATGTTAAAGTTGTTAGTGAAAATTATCGATCATTTTTTAAGCTCTATAACAATCATGCGAACAAATCACTGCATCGACTCTTATACCGTAGCTATTTAGTATCACTAGAGCAGCAGCATTGGTTTTTTGCGGATGCGGCTGGTGATGTGCTTAAATCGATATTGGCCTTCCAAGATGAAGCGGCACTTTTATCTGCATATCAACGTTGTTGTCGATCAGAGGACGATGATGAACAGAAATGGGTTGACAACATAAAGTCATTTAAGCAGCAATTAAAAGATATAGATCAACAAGCGCTTGAATTTCTAGTGTTTCGCTATTTGGGGATTAAAGCAGAATCAGATCAACTTTTGATGCAACAAGCAGCGTTGGTTCGTTATGTTCGGCAAGAACAATTAATTGCAGCTGACCGTTTACGTATTCTAGACTATTATTTGCTGGAAAAATATGCAGAGCATAAGACCTTGCAGTTTCATGAACAATTAGTGAAACGCATTAAATCAACGGATGTTGCGAATGATTGGGAGTTAGAGCGTTATGTAAATACGGCACGATACTTTCAACATTTGTCTCAGCAACGAACAGGCAAGCAATTTGTTGAGGATGCGATTTACTTTTTTGATAAATCGCTGGTGTATATGCGGCCTCGATTTGATGACGCTTCTTTACATAGTTTGCGTTATAATTATGCGCGTTTATTGGTGGAAGAGAATCGAGTCCAGGGCGCATTGTCATTAATTGCTGAATTCCCCAAAAATGCACAGCAAACATGGGAAGTACAACTGCTTTATAATCAGTGCCTTATCAAACAAAAGAACTATGAGCAAGCACTTCATAATTGGCGTACATTAGTCAAGTCATTGCCTGAGGGGAAAGAGGATTGGCTCTTGGCTAAGTGGTATATTGCCCAGTGTCTTCACAAACTGAAGGATTCAGATAAGGCTCTCAAATTAATTGATTATGTTTTATTGCTGTATGAAAACATGCCTGCGCATATGAGAGAGCGCTATAAATCTTTGCGCAGTGAACTGCGTAATTAATTACTTATTTGACCATTCCTGGTATTTTAATTTGCAGATTGTTATAGGATTCGAAACTTTGTCTGAAACGTCGGGAAATAAGTCATAATCTATGAGGCCTGTGCCTAAGAATTTAGTGCCTTCATTGAAGTACATTTTATTGTCCTTGAACCCGATGGCTGATACGTCACCTATGCTCCATGTTTTTACTTGAGCACTGACCCAACGTTGTTTGGTTTTGAGTGTGAACGTCAGTGTTTCCGCGTTGAAGTTGCCTAGAAAATCAGGGCCAAACTCAGTGTATTGCCCTTCCCAAAAAAAGATCCACTTTTTAAGCTCCGCTTGATTTTCCCCTTTGCTCGCTGGGATATAATAGCCATTATGGGACCAGGGTGGTGACCATATAAGAACTGGTGCATAAAATAGCAAAAGTATGCAAGATACCGTAGCTATTGCTATGAACGTAGACTTTAAGGCTTTCGACTGTTGTTGGTTTTGTTCACTCATCGGAAGTCATTTCAGAATTCAAATATAGATAGATTGGCAACAATGGAATGGATTATATGTGGGTTAGATCGCTAGTGAGTGGATAAAATAATAGTGTCACTGTGCTTATTTTAGACATTACTTTGTGAGCACTTATTGGAGAATTTATGCGTTTATTGGCCCTTTTATTACTCTTAACTCCCATACTTGTATGTGCAGAGCAATCGCTGCCTCAAGAGTTAAAACAAAATAGCACTATTCGCAAACATGTATGCCTGCTTATTGGATTGAATGATCCTGAAACCTTAGTTGCATTACCGAAGCTTGAAGAGATTCAGATTCTCATTGGTGTTGATGAACATGCAGAGCGAGTCGCCCAAGCGCGTGATCGTTGGCAGAAACACTATGGCAAGCACAGTGCTCAAGTGGTGTCCTATGAAGACCTACCGTTTACCAATGATGTTATCAATACGATCATCATACCTGATTATAAACAGGCACAAAAAGATGGTTTGAGTCTGGATGAGGCAAAGCGAGTACTTGCTCCATTTGGCTCTTTGATAATTGCTGGTGCAATAGCTGACGCCCAACAGATGAAGATAAATGGTAAATCATGGTCGGTACTGACCAAAACATTGCCGGCTGACGTCGATGAGTGGACACATTATCGTTACGACGCTTCTGCGTCATCTGTATCGAAGGATCAACGTGTTGGCCCCGTTAATGGTATTAAATGGATACAGGGTAAAACATGGTCAGCTAGTTTTGGCGGTGCGCATTCTATCTTATCGGCTAATGGTCGGAATTTTTATATTCGTGATGGTGAGGCGATCAAAAAAGAGCAGGGCTGTCAAATCGAAGTGCGTGACGCTTTTAATGGTTCGCCACTTTGGGTGGCTCCAGTTTTTTATAAACGTGCCAGAGGTTGGGTTTATGCGCCGCAGGTCATTGTCACTGATAATTACGTTATAGCAAAGAAAGCAGAAGCAGGGCCATTAGTCATTCGCCATGCAGAAGACGGCAGTGTCTATAAAGAAATTGCCATTTTGTCAAATTCTAGTTTCAATGTGAGCAACGATATCATTTTTTACTGTGATGAATCTGGCACAGGTGTACGTCGTTACGACCTTAAGCATAAAAAAGAATTAGCTGTTTTGCCGATTGAGGATCTCAAGGCTGAGACTATGTTTTTAGTTCATGATGACCAATTATTTGCCTCCGTCGGCGAACAGAATAAGGAATTGTTATGCTATGACCTCAAGTCGAATAAAGAAAAGTGGCATGTAGAAAATAAAGGTGACGCGACCTTATATTGGGTGCGCAAAAACACCTTGTTGTTAATGCAGAAAACCAAGGCTCACAAAGGTGGTGTCGATTTACATGGTTTTGATGCCAGTAACGGTAAATTTTTATGGACACACCAGTCGACGACTAAAAAAGGTAGTCATCCGTCAGCGCTATTTGTAGGCGATATTATTTGGGCCTATCAACAGGAGCGTTGGTTTACCGGTGTAAATCCGCAAACCGGAAAGCGCGTTAAAGGTGATCGCGGTCGGGCCAAGGAATTTGGACGTTGTGGTTTCGACCATGCCACAGAGCAATACATCCTTGGCATGGATTTTTCCGTCTATGATATGGATAAAATTACTACCTTTGATTGTTTTATTGCCCGTGCTGATTGTGGGGTCGGTTATATTCCTGCGAATGGCCTTGTATATCAATATGGGAACCAATGCCGTTGCGGTTCTTATGTAACTGGAGTCTTGGCGCTGCACAGTGAAAGAGTGCCTGATTATAAATTACGTACGCAAGCAGATTTGATAAAAGGTCCTGCCTTTGACTCAACATTTGAAGATTTAGTGCAGACTGGAGACTGGACGACCTTACGTGGCAGTCAAAAACGCAGCGCGGCAACGCCAATGGAAACAAAAGCTACGTGGAAATCAAAATGGCATAAATCAATCGGCGGTAAAGTGAGTCCGGCTGTTATTGTAAATAAGCATCTCTATATAGCTGATGTCGACGCGCATACGGTTAAATCATTGGGTTTAAAGGATGGTAGTGAGGCGTGGTCATTTACTGCTGATGCACGTGTGGATTCACCACCGACTATATATAAAGGACGTGCCGTATTTGGTTCGAGGGATGGGACATTGTATTGTCTGCATGCGCAAACCGGTGCACTCGCATGGAAGTTTAAGGCAGCACCAGCTTCGCGTATGATATCTGTGCGTGGTCAATTCGAGTCCTTATGGATGCTGTATGGTGCAGTAGCTATTCAGGATGATATTGCTTACGCTGTCGCTGGGCGTCATGGCGATGCTGATGGTGGCTTGTTCGCTTATGGAATAAACGTGATTAGCGGTGAATTGGTGTGGAGTGAACGCATTCAAGGATTTCCACCATTTAGAACAGATCCGCATAAACGATTGATTGAAGCGCGTAAAGAAATTCCAAAGATTTATACCGAAGAGTCGATTAAAGAAGTCAATGAGCGTTTCTTATCAGGGATTGGTTATTCAATTAATAATGATGTGCCAATTATTGAAGAGGATCAGCTTATTATTGGTACCATTGCTGTTAATATAAGAACCAAAGAAAAGAATGTGCCGAGTGGCCAAAGTATTTATACCAATGGCCTTGGTTTATTGGTTGATAATACCAATCCTGAATTTACCGACCGTAATCGCTGGATATTTACCGGATTAAATGAAGGGCGTTCTTGGCGCACGCCACGGGCGCCTGATATTATGGCGAATGTAATTGCTTATGACGATGATTATATTGTTGCGGTGAATCATAATTTAGATCGGACCAAGACTATGGGTACTGCGCGTGTCTATGGTTATCCAAATCCGATTAGCCAAGGTAAAAAGGGCATGGACTCCAAATTAGCCGGGCTCAAGAAAACCTGGAATAAGTCGTTCCGTAATAATAATGATCGTCTCAAGGCGCTTTTAGTTAGTAAGAACCATGTTTTTGTCGCCTCTGATAAAGGTGGCTTGAGCATCAATGCTGATCTGAGTAAGCGAAGTGGACGGATTTCTGTTCATGATAAAAACACTGGTCAAATTTTGAATTACTTAAATTTACCAGAAGCACCAGCATTTGATGGTTTGGCAATTTGCCAGGGAGCCTTAGTGGTGACCTTGATGGATGGTTCCATTATTTGTTTTGAAGAAAGTGATTCCTTTGCGGCAGATGTGCCGAAGGATCAAGTTAAGACCTATGCGTCTTTGCGCATTAACTGCGGTTCTTTGCAGGATTATACGGATAAAGCAGGAAATGTATGGAAAGCAGATCAAGAATTCGAGCCTGGTGATTGGGGTTACATAGATGGTGGCATCGTTACGCGTAAAACACGCGATATCGCAAATACCCAAGACGATGACATTTATTTAAATGAACACTACGGCATGAGTGCCTATCGTATTCCAGTTAAAAACGGTTCTTATACAGTAACCTTGCATTTTGCTGAGACCTGGCGTGGTAATACGGCACCGGGTAAGCGGGTATTTAGTACCTTAGTCGAAGGTGAAGTTGTTTCTAAAGATTTAGATGTGTTTAAAGAAACGGGAGCTGTTTTTGCGGCATACAATTCCAACCATGGTGTAACTGTTAAGGATGGTGAATTAACGATCACCTTCGACGGTAAAGGATTCATGATAAATGGGATTGAAATTCAGAAGAAATAAATAAAGCCCCTGTCGAATGACAGGGGCTTTAATATATCTGAAAATTTAATCGTTTTTATTTAACGACTTCTTTTTTCTTCTCTTCTTGTTTTTTGGCTTTGAAGCCAGCGTCTTCAACAGCTTTGATGACTTTAGCAATGTCAGTTCCAGCTTTAACTTCAACGATAGCGCTATCAGTTTTTTGATCGACCGTAGCTTTGGTGACGCCTTCACAGCCGTTCAAACCTTTGCTTACTTTAGAAGCGCAGCCGCCACAAGTCATGCCAGTAACAGTGAGTTTGAAGGTTTCTGTTTTAGCAGTTGCGGTTTTGCCTTCTTCAGCTTTTGCACCGCCTTCTTCGGCAGCAAAGCTATAGGTGCTGGTGCATGCCAATAACAAGAGGCCTGCTAAGATGTGTAGTGCTTTGAGCATAGGATTTCCTTTCCTGTGGTGGACCGAATTGGTCGCACGCATGCTATTAGATACGCATCGCTGGCAAGTTGCGTTTGCTGTCGTTTTCGCCCACACGTTGGTTTATTGAGACACCGTGAGTTCTTTTCCGCTTTCTACTAAGCTTTCAATACGCGTAAATAGATCCGAGAAAATCTGATCACGGTTTAAGCGTTGGCATTCAATCGTTGGATGGCGTCGATCATCGAAGCTGACGCGCATGTCTTGATGGAGGACTGGGCTACTGCAGGTACGGTATTGAAACCAATCACGATTAATTAGCCATGCAACGGCACTGATGTCCCAGATGACCTTGCTGAGACCACGTCGTTCAGCGGCATAGTCATTATAAATTTTGAGTAAGTAATCACTAACAGGGTGATCAATGTTACAGAGTTCGCGCATTTCAGCGTGAGTCGTTAATAACATATCTGCGCAACCGACACATGGTACGCGGACAAACGGAACTGGTGCTTCGTATAGGGTGCGTGATGACCAATAATCCTGTTGGCAATTAAATTCGTGAAATGTGTGGTGCCAGGATGCATTAGCGCCTAGCCAAACGACGACAATGCGTTCGCAAATGGCTGGCTCTTTAACAATAGCGCTTGCAACGTTGGTGGGAGCGCCGATGGCAACGACATAGAGTGGTTCGTCTTCAGGACTGCGTTGCATAGCCCGTTTAATTAAATCATCACGTGCTGCAGATTCGACGCTGTCTTCGGCATCACGCATCCAGCGCGTGCTGCCTTTGTAAATGCCATCCTGCGGCTGCATGCCAAGCGCAGTGCAAACGCGTTCAATTTCTTCAAAACTTTTTTGCATACCATCCGCAGGTCCTTCACTGCGTACATTGTGAAATGGTGCTGCATAAACGGCTTGGCAGTTCATCGCATCTTTAGCTAAGAGTGCATATGCGAGGGCAAATTGATCATCGATTTCATTGTAGGTATCGGTGTCGAGGACCATGTCGCAGGGCTTTTGTGGAATCAGCGAGAGGCGTTGGTGGATTTGGCTGGGGGTCATCTTGCTTCCTTTTATAGTAGAGAACGACTATTATATATCAGGAAATTAGCTTTCTATCGTACATAATACCAATAAACTAGCACAATCTGATTATGAGCACATATCAATTCAACAGCATAGGCTATCATACGACCGTTGATGTAGCTGATCATGCACACGCCCAGGCGGAATGCGTGGTGCCGGTCCAGGGTTCTTGTTTGATTCATTGTGATGGGGTGCCGCATCAGGTTGATTTGGGACAGTGCATTTATATTCCCGCTGGATGTGTTCATGACCAAATTGATTCTGACGATTGCCACAGTTTCTATATAAAGGTGAGTGGTTTAGAGCAACGATTGGGCAATCAGGTCAAATTATTATCAACGGGTAATGATGAAATGTTGGTGAATTGGTGTTATGATTTATCACAGTGTTCAATCGCTAATAACGAAGTCGGGGATGCGGCGACCGCGGCATTATTAACAGCATGGATTGAGCGCTTGGCTTATGTGAACCAAGTTGATCAGCCTGTTGATCGTGATCCACATTTAAATAAAGCACAGATTTTTATTTATGAACATTATCCAGAGGATATTAGTTTAAATCACATAGCATCTGCCGTAAGTGTGAGTGTGAGCCATCTCGGTTATTTATTTCGAAAATATAAACAACAGTCGGTTATGGATTACGTACGTGAAGTTCGCATGCATCATGCGCGTCGTCTGCTCTTGGATGATTATCGGAAAATTGCCGAAGTGGGTGAAATGGTTGGTTATGCCGATCCGAATTACTTTGCCAGACAGTTCCGAGCGGTGCATGGCAAAAGCCCACGCGTTTGGCGCCAAAGTGCTGTGTAGCGTATTGTTCGGTTCTGTTTGAACATCTGAATACAGGCTTGGATCTTCATCTATCATGGATAGCGTGCGCCATTGCGAGGAATGAATATGAACAAGATAGTATTACTTTCGATAGTTTTATGTATGAGCACAGTTTTGTGCGCTGCTGATAGTATGGATAAGTTGGGTGAAAAGTCTGAAAAGACCCAAAAGGCCAAGCCCTTTGTCACCGCATCAGCTAAGAAAATCACTAACTTAAAAGAAGGCGGATTTGCAGAGAAACCTTCATTTGTAGACGAATTCGATGTAGGTTGGCCCAACAAAGCCAAGTATTGGCAGGTTGCGACTTGGAAGCAGAACAAAACTCAGATGGGTAAAGATCGCTGTAAGGTCAATGCTGAGGGTTTTCTCGTGCAAACGGTGAAACCAGGATTGCCTGGTAAAGGCGGATCGATGCAGTCAAAGCAAGAATTTGGCTGGGGCCGTTGGGTTGCTCGAGTCAAAACCACTCCGGTACCTGGTGTTTTAAATAGTATTTTTACCAAAGATTGGGACGACCTAAAAACAGAGACACCTAATAATGACGGCAACAAAGGTGAAATCGACATTGAACTCTTGTCGCATACCTATGGTCCCAATAAAGGCGAGGTGCATTTAGCGATTCATTTGAAAAAGCATGCGCCATTGTGGCATTTGGATATTCCTTTGGATTTTAATCCATCTGCTGAATTCCATGAGTGGGGTTTTGATGTGTTGCCCGATCGTGTGGTCTGGCACGTTGATGGTAAATTCTTGCATGAATGGAAGTATACCGAAGAACATAAAATTGACCCAGCCTACGAATTCTTTTTTAATTCATGGACCATGAAAAAATGGATTAAGGGCCCACCTGAAAAAGACGCCCATTATTACATTGACTGGGTTAAGTTTTATCCGTACAATCATTCTAAAGCGAATGAAAAATAAACATGTCCTTCTGATAAACCCTAAGACGGTTAATAAATATTATCACGTTTCCTTATCCCCAATTGATAGGATTATAACAGGATTCTTTTCGTGGACCTACGATAAGAATTTTGATATTCCAACTCATTCGCACTGCACAACCATGCCGCCTATTTCTCTCTATGCCTTGGAGGCATTGATTAAAGATAGAGTGAACGTGACGGTAATTGATGAGCAAGTTGATGAAATTGATTTTAATATCAACGCAGACTTGGTCTGCATAACATCGACTACAACTCAAATTAAACGGGCCTACCAGATTTCAGAACAATTTTTGAAAAGAGGTGTACCGACTGCGATCGGCGGCGTACATGCTACGGCACTACCTGATGAGTGTCAGAACTATTTTAATACAGTATGCGTTGGCGAAGCAGAAGGCTATATCGACAACGTCCTTGATGATCTTAATAAGGGAACTTTGCAGTTTAGATATGTAAATAAGCGTACGATCTCAATGGAAGAGGCGCCTTTCTATCAGTACGATATTTCTGGCGGTAAGTATCTTCCTTTTCATGTTATTAATTTCTCAAGGAGCTGTCCTTTTAAATGTGATTTTTGCTCGATTCAATCGACGCTTGGTTCATACAGAACCCGATCTGTTGAAAGCGTTGTGGAAGAAATAACAAAGGCGGGTGCAAAAAATGTATGGTTCCCAGATGCAACATTGACTGCCAATCCAAAACGTGCGATGGAGTTATTTGAAGGCTTAAAGCCACTGGGTATAAAATGGCTAAGTCAAATCACAATGAATGTGGCCAATAATGACAGGCTCTTGGATGCGATGGCAGAAAGTGGTTGTTGGCTCGTGAGCATTGGCTTTGAAACGCTGAATGCGAGAAATATTAAAACAGCCTCGAAAATGCAAAATAAAGTCGATGAGTATAGTAAAATAATTGAAAAATTACATAAACGCAGGATAGCTATTGAAGGTAATTTTGTTTTCGGTTTTGATGAAGATGATAGTAGCGTTTTTGATACAACAGTAAAATTCATAATTAAATCTGGAATCGACTTGCCAGAGTTCTATGTTTTAACGCCGTATCCAGATACTGTTCTTTATAAAAACATGAAAAAAGAAGGACGGATAGTAGATGAGGATTGGTCTCATTACGACAATACCCATTTTCATTATTTGCCAGTATTTCAACCCAAAAATATGTCGAGAGAAGAGCTGCGTGAAGGGTGTTTGTATGCTGATAAGGCTGTTTATAAATTTACGAATGTGATTCGGAGATTGAAAAATGCAGGTATATGGCGGACGCCTGTGCTTCTAGCAAATTATATTTACGCTAGTCGCATAAAATCACGACATAATTTACTGCCAGTGACAGAATCGATTTCTGATGTTAATCCTTATTTAGATCTAAACATTGATGATTCGTTATTAGTCTAGATTTGAATCAAAAACAATCGGCCATAAGTCACCACGGACTAAATCGCCTTGTGGTATAGGTGGATAGCCGGGCATCAGAGGATTTTCACCGTCATTTGAGCGAACATCTTCACCCATGAAATTCAAAATGAGAGCGCGACGCGGACGCTCAGATGTGTTAGGCATGGATCCATGGATAGTTAATGAGTCATGGAATGAGCATTGACCAACGGGCATTTCAACTGGTGTTGGCTTAAATTGAGCCGCCTGTTCAGGGCTTAATTGTTCTTTGAGTGCATTCATGTCACCGCCGACTAAATCAACCGTATCGAGTAATCCCCATTTGTGACTGCCGGGAATAACCTGGAGGCAGCCGTTATCTAAACGCGAATCATCAAGACCAATCCAGGCTGTGATGTGATTGCGCGGTGCGGTGCGCTGCCAGTAGCTGTAATCTTGATGCCAGCTGACATTTTGGCCTTTGAGTGGTGGCTTATAAAAAACCTGATCGTGCCAGAACACAACTTTTTTGGTATTTAATAGTTGGCTGATTGGGACGGTAATCGCCGGATGAAAAATAATATCATGAAAGGCTTCGTCGACGAGCCAGGAGCCTTGAAAATAAATAAACGGAACTTCATCACCTCTATCGATCGGTTTAAAATCACCAGCTAAGTCAATGAGTTCTTCAGTATTGGTATTGACGCCGTAGACGATGTCTTCCAAACCTTGGCGTAAGCGCTCGATCATGCTTTGATCCATGATCTGATGATTGGGCAAATAGCCGTGTTCATGGTAATGACGAACTTGTTCATCGTTGAGGCGGTATTGATCAACATCACTCGCATCCTTGAGACGAGGGAAGGTTGAGCCGACTGCGTGATGGCTGCTTTTGAGTTCGCTGGTCATAATCGTCATAGTAGTTCCTTGATGGCCCGAAGTATAGCAGGACTTACGTTGGGGCCATGGATAGACTTGCTCAAAATATATCTAATATTGCTTTATATATTGTAAACTGCATAATATGTGCTGATTATCATGGAAAATAATACCATATTTTGTCCTTATTTGCGGATGATGGCTTATGAGGAAAGCGATCCTGCGCTGCGCGCTATGCCGCAGCATCAGCGTAGTTTGCTCGATTATGAGTTGTTTATGTTACGTCGTGGTAGAGGTCGCAGCTACATTGATGAGCGGACCTACGATTTAGCACCAGGGTCTTTGTACTTGGTTCAGCCTGGTGTGCCGCATTACCATGATTTTTTTACGCGTAGTGAATTTTATTATATTCATTTAGATGTGTTTTACTCCGAGCATCGTGAGTTGTCCTACGTTGTGCCATGGAGTGCTCGGTTTAACAATGATGATCTTTATTTAAGGCAAGCACCTTTAGATGTGCCGTATGTGGCGCCCGCTGATAAAGATAGTTTACAATGTTTTGAAAACTTGTTAGCGATTTATCAAGAGGCGGGGCCGTTGTGGCGTTTGCGTTCGCAGGGACTGATGCTGCAGTTGCTCGATCCGTTTTTGCGTGGCGAGTCTCAGGCTGCACCTGCTAGTAGTTTAGAGCAGCGTTTGCAACGAGCGATTATGTATATGCGTAGTAATGTGCATCAGCATTTATCCTTGGTTGAGATCGCTAATGCCGCGCATTTATCTGAATATTATTTTTTACGCAGTTTTAAAAAACATTATCAGATCAGTCCAAGTCAATATCACATGAAATTACGCTTAGAAGAGGCGGCCTATCGACTGCGCCATGGTCAAGAGAGTATTCAGGAAATAGCTGATGCGCTTGGTTTTAAAACGCCTTTTCATTTCTCGCGATGTTTTAAAGCTGAGTATCAAGCCTCACCGCGCGCTTATCGCAATGCTTAAGCTTTACGGTATTGACCGGGCGTCATGCCGGTCTCATGGCGAAAATCAGCAATAAATTGGGAAGGGCTGGCAACGCCGAGAGATTCTGCGATTGACTGTACACTATTATCGGTTTCGATTAATAAGTGTTTGGCTTTCTGGATACGGATCAGGCGAATTTCTTCGCTAAATGAACGGCCACGAATCTCAGAAAACGATCGCGATAGGTGTCCTTCACTTAATTCGAGTTCCTGGGCATATTGGCTGAGGCTGCGCGCCGATTGAATAGAGCTGCATAGTTCTTCACAGATGGATGCGATAATGCGGTGCATGCGATCGGACTCGTCGTCGTCAATTTGGCCGAGTAATAAGTCAACATAGCGATGCATGCGTCGTTTGCAGGCTGTCCAGGTTTGTAAGCGGCTCAGTTGGGCTAGTTCGAAGAAGTGCTCGTTGAGTAAATTGGTGCTCGATGCGCCACCTAAACGCGCAGCACGCATGCAAGTCGACATGATCTGGGCACAGCGCATTTTGCTCAGCATGAGATTGGCTTCGCTTTGTAGATTAACGGTTTCGAGGAGTTCTTTGAGTTCACGGTGAGCCTTGTCGCCATAGCCACGTTCGATGTGCATGGCTAAGCGTGGTAAGAGATCCCATTGATAACGTGTGTTTGAGCGCATGGTGTCGATTATGGTGAAAGTATAATAATATCATATTATCGATATTTAAGCAAGACATCGATATTGCTGTTGTAAATGGCGCTTGATAAAATACTTGTCAGGAGTGTGTCGATGAACTGGACAGCAGCAGCTTACGAGCAATACCAACGTGATGGATTCTATATACAGCGCGGTCTCTTAAAAACAGAGGAATTAGATCTGATCCAAGGTCAAATCGATATGCTCGTGCAGGGGGATGATGCCGTTGATGGCATGCACCGGGAACGCGAAAAAAGTGGTGCCGTTCGTCAGATCTATGCAGCTCACGAGCAAAATGAGACTTTTGCTGATGTGGTTAGAAATCCATCAATTCTGAATCCGGTTCAACACATCATTGGTAATGATGTGTATATTTGGCATAGCAAAATTAATGTGAAGGATGCCTTTGAAGGCACGGTGTGGTTGTGGCATCAGGATTACGGCTATTGGATGTACGATGGGGTGCAGCCGCAGATGATGTCGGTGATGGTCTTTTTAGACCAATCGACCATTAATAATGGCTGTTTAATGGGCATTGCTGGATCTCATAAATGGGGTCGCATTGAACATTATAGTGACGAGGTTACCACGAGTTATAAGCAATGGTGTGTAACGCCAGGAGAGCTTAAATCACGAGTACGTGAAGAAGATATTACCCATTTAACTGGTAATCCAGGTGATGTCCTATTTTTTGATTGTAACCTCGTGCATGGTAGCAGTCATAACATGTCACCACTACCACGAAAAACGTTTATTATCTGCTATAATAGCATTGCAAATAAACCAATTGCCGTTGAAAATCCACGCCCAGATTGGGTAGTTTCAAGACACTTCGAAGTAGTGTCTTAATCGTTTTAAGAAACCAATCGTTAATTTCTTTAAATTAAAATTTATGTAGTTATAATTAATGGGATTTTTCTTAGGAAAATCAAAAGAAAGAGAATTCCCATGCCTAGCATTGGTTTCGCTGTCGTGGTTTCTAGACCTGTCAGCTTGCGATTTCCCGTAGCGGAAATTCAATTAAGCGCTTATACGTGCGGTCTAAAAAGCTGTTCCGTAATACCGAACTCTTTAATTGGGAATTCTGTAACCATTCAAATGGGTGGCAGTTAATTACTCGAGGTGAGCTATGTATTCGTTACAGACATATTTATCTAAGATTTTAGTATTGCTCAGTTTAGCGTGTGGTCTTTTTGCTGCGGATCTACATTTAGATTTCAAACGCGATGCCTATAATTTAAGTGGTGCTTGGCAAGTTACTGCAGGCCACATGCAGGAAGATGTTTGGCAAACTAATATTGCCACGGCCATAAATGATTGGGTCGATGTAACGGTGCCGACCGGTAGCCTTATGCAGCATAAAGACGGATTTAATAAAGAGCAGATTCTAGCTTGTGAATCGGTATGGGCCCGTCGTAGTTTTAGACTTTCTCAAGAACAAGCTCAACGACAGGGCGTGTTGAAGTGGGGTGGTGTGAGTTTTGGTGCGTCCGTTTGGATTAATGGTAAGTTTTTAGATAAACATGTGCCGATCGGGCCGCATACTATATTGATACCTCATGATGTGTTAATTGCTGGTACCAATGACATTGTATTGAAGATTCAAGGCTGGAATGGAATACCGAAAAGCAAATCAGGTTTTCCACTATTACCAGTAGGTGCAGCAACGCAGTCTTGGGGAAGCAAGGCGCCGGGTATTTATCAGGATATTTGGCTGGAATTTTATGATGAGATTTATACCAAGCACATTCATGCTCGTCCGCAAATCAGTAAAGAGTATGTAGCATTTCATTATACATTACAATCTCATAAGAACGAAGCACAGCAATTAAGAGTGGCAGTCGAAATACGTAAACCTGGCGATGAGTATGTGATTGCACGCGCAAGTAGTACTGCCGTTGTTGAAGCAGGGCAGGTATATACGGGTAAGATTAATTGTGTTCTGCAAAATCCAGATCTATGGACACCAGAGACTCCTGCGCTTTATGAAGCACGTATTGTGACATCGAAGCATGGTGATATTTTTGATGATGTCCGTATTCATTTTGGTATGCGTGAAATAAGTATCGCCAATGGGCGCTTTCAATTAAATGGTAAGCCCTTGTGGTTGCGTGGTTCATCATTGGTCAACGAATGGCTGTGGGGTAATAAGTACAATGAAAGTGTGAAAACATATTTAGTCGACGAAGCACGAGCGATGAATATGAATGTCATGCGCACGCATACGCAGCCAATGCCGACATTGTGGGCAGATACGGCAGACCAGCATGGAATGATGTTTTTGGCCGAAATGCCATTGCTTTATAATCATGGGGAGTTTGGTTATTCAAAACAAGATTATGAAATATTGCATCGCAATGCTTTGATCGATTGTGAGGCATGGATGCGTAAGTTGTGTAATCACCCATCAATTATTATGTGGGTTATTAGTAATGAATCCCATGAAGATAATCATTGGGAATCAACGGTCTTATATCGGCATGCAAAAAAAATTGATCCAACACTTCCGATTATGCGAACTGGCGAAGAATTAATGGGAACACCGGATGTGCTCGATGCGCATACATGTTTTAGTGTGGTACGATATCCAGAAGGCCAATTTCAACTCGATATGGCTGATTTAATGAAGCGTAAGGATCCGCAACGCCCTTTGTGTAATTCTGAGTATATCAATAATATGTGGGGACCAGCTGGTCGCGCACTTGGTGATGCCAAGCATCCGGGTGCTCAATTAATTCATGCCGAATTCGGGGCTGAACAAACGGAATGCATGCGACGATTGGGATTTGATTTATTGTTGCCATATATGTATGCCGGATGGACTGGATTACGCGGTAATCACTGGCGTGATGATTTTCCAACACCGATGGCAGCGGCATTGCATAGCAGTATGTCGCCGATTCTTGCAAGCGTTGACTTATGGGACCGTAATTTTGTTGTCGGTACACAATTAGATGTGCCTATTTGTTTGATAAATGAAACCTTGGAGCCCGAAGCGCTGACAGTGAAAATGTATATCACGCCAGAAGATCCAGTTTTTGTGCCAGATGCTCAGGCGTTGGAAGCAGCAATTTGGCAGAAGAGTAATCTCATGTATTTTGATTCGAATTCACGCCGACGTGTAAATGTACGTATTCCAATACCTCAAGGTGAAGGTACCTATTATTTAGCTGTGGTCGTGACGCCCAAGAATGCTAGACCGATTGTGAGTCAGCGTGTAGTGCGTGCGGTCAATCCTGGGAAATATAGCCAAGCACTTAAAGGCAAACGCATACAGTTGCTGGGTGCCACTGACGTAGTGCGTACATTTTTAAAGCGACATCAATGTGAAGTGCGCGAATGGGTGCGTGATGGTAAGATAGACGCCGATATTCTGCTCATCGATGATATGAAAAAAATTAACTATATGATGCGACCGGGCGCAATTAAAATGATTACAGATTATGCAAAATCAGGACGACAAGTTATCGTTTTGCGTCAAGAGACTTGGCCTGGTGGATGGAAAGCATTGATTGACTGTGAAGTTGGTAAGCCGGAGTACCAGCATATTAATAAAGTGGCCTGTTCTCGCGCTCATATTTATCGAGAAATAGAACATTCAGCATTAAATGATTATCCGCTAGACTTATTGTGGCGTTGGAATGGTCTGCCTAATAAAATTGCTGATGAAGTTATACTTGAGAACAGTGCGGTTATGAAAAATGCCAATAAATTATTGTGGGCCTCGAATAAAAAATTCCCTGTTCTGATGAGCATTCCAATGGGAAAGGGTGAAATGATAATGTGTCAACTCTACATGCGTGAACGTCTTAATCCTGGACAGAAGCATTATGACCCAGCGGCAGAGCGGTTTTTAATTAATTTACTTAGACAATAGGTAAACACTGCAGATTGCCAAAACTATTCCGGCTAACTTGCTCGCACTCAAAGGCTCTTTGAGGATGAAGTAGGTGAGGATAACGGTGATGACTGGATAGAGGGCAGTAATGCATACGACTTTTGATGCTTCACCTTTATTGATGGATAGAAAGAAGAAGAGACCGCCGAGGCTGCCGACAAAGCCACCAAGTATCGCGTAGTAGTAATTCATTTGGTTGGTCTCAAAAGTGAAATATTTATAAAAGATCAGTGCGGTAAATGGAAACAAACACAGGGCGCCAAATGCACTGAGTAGCATCAAATTTTGGGCTTCGAGTGTGCGGCTAGCGAGTTTACCAAAGAATCCCCAAAAACCCCAACAGCATGTGCAGATCAATGTGGGTAGTAACCATGAGCTCATAAGATTTCTCCATGTGGACGCGGCGCTGTTTTGTGATTAGGACGCAAACAATCAATGAAAATATGTCATTATATGACCGTTTACTCTCTAAGATGATCTTGAGTAATGGACTTCTGTGCTGATACTGGAGATATGTGTGGCCGGTTTGGTGAAAGTAAGAAGCTTAAAGAACAAGAGGCGCGTTTTTTTGCCGAAGTGCAAGAAGATATAGTGTGGGAGCCGTCGCCAAATATTGGACCCGGACAAAACATCCCTATTATTTTTAATTACAACGATAAACGCCATCTGCGTCTTGCGCATTGGGGTTTTACACCTGACTGGGCAAAGGGTAAACCCATCATAAATGCGCGTAGTGAACAAGCGGCAAATAAGTCAACATTTAAAGAAGCCTTTGAACAACGACGCTGCTTAGTTCCGGCAACCTGGTATTACGAGTGGCAAGCAACTGAGTCCGGTAAGCAGCCGCATTTAATTAAACCCAGTGATCAGGAATTATTCGGTTTTGCGGCTTTGTGGCAAACGGTAACCATTAATGGTCAGCGTCAGGGGCAGTTTACCATCATGACCGTTGAAGCTGCTCCGAGTATAGCTCATATCCATAATCGCATGCCCGTGATTTTATCTGGTGATGAAGAAGACCAGTGGTTAGAAGAAACGCTTGGTGTTGGTGATGTAGAGCATATTTGTGAAGCCTATCCAGATGACCTGCTCGAACATCGAGCCGTAAGCAAAGCGGTCAATTCAATTCGTAATCAAGATTGGTCGATTATCGAAAATTAGACTAGTCAAAATTGTGCTACTTCGTGACGCAATCGTACTAAGATTTTTTCTAGCAGCTGAATGGCAATCTGACTAAGATGAACGGCTGTAGTCCAATCAGGGCTATTCACCTAGAAAAACGTCATCGGAGTCGGAGATGTCTCAAGATAAGATTAATATTGCACTCATTGGATTAGGTTTTGGAGCAGAATTTATACCTATATATCAAAATCATCCTAATATCGGTGAAATCACTATTTGTCAGCGTAACCAAGATCAACTGAATAAGATTGGTGATCATTTTGGTATTGCTAAACGCTACACCGATTACGAAGCGTTATTGGCAGATCCTGATATTGACGCAGTTCATATTAATACGCCGATTGATTATCATGCACCTCAATCAATTGCAGCATTACAGGCAGGAAAGCATGTGGCCTGCACGGTGCCGATGGCAACAAGTGTCGAAGATTGTGAAACGATTTGCAATTTAGTTAAAGAAACCGGTCTTCATTACATGATGATGGAAACGGTTATTTATTCACGTGAATTTTTATTCATCAAAGAATTATATGATTCGGGTAAATTAGGTAAATTGCAATATCTACAGGCTTCGCATCAGCAAGACATGGAAGGTTGGCCAGGTTATTGGGAGGGTCTTCCACCGATGCATTATGCAACGCATTGTGTTGGACCATGCTTGGCGCTTGGAAAACATCGTGCATCTAAGGTAACCTGTTTTGGATCGGGAACTATTCAAGATAATTTAATTGAAAAGTACAATTCACCATTTGCGGTCGAGAGTGCTCAGATTGAATTTCATGAATCTGATTTGAGTGCACGCATTATGCGCTCCTTATTTGATACCGCACGTCAGTATCGTGAAAGCATCGATGTCTATGGATCGAAGATGTCTTTCGAATGGCCACTCATCGAAGATGACGGTATCGTTTTGCATACGGCTAAGAAACCTGAGCCTGAAATTCCTGAAAAAGTTTCATGCCCTGATTACGCGCATCTATTACCTGAGTCCATTCAGAAATACACCACCCAGGGTGTTTATGATGATGAAGCCAACGAGCATTTGAGTTTTACACAAGGGAGTGGCCATGGTGGATCTCACCCACATTTGGCACATGAATTTATTACAGCCTTGGTGCAGGAACGCCAACCCTATCCCAATGCGGCTGAATCGGCTAACATTACCTGTGTTGGTATTCTTGCACACGAGTCAGCTTTACGTGGCGGTGAACTTATGGAATTACCAGCCTTTACCTTGGAATCCTATGAATTGCAGACGGCGTAGCTGAACATCAACAACACTTTTTATTGTTGAGATCGTATTGGGTGTAGAAGTGAAAGATGTAAGTAACTTAAAATAAGCTACTTAAAACCTTTATCCTGTGGTCAGTTTACATTGGTAACACTGGTAACCTTTTTGCATGGAATTTGTTGCTATAAGTATCTGTGATTACACCATGCGGGCCTTATGCGCTTTCTTTCAGCAAGTTTTTTGAGCCTCGGTCTCCTGGCGTCTAGCTACGCTGCAGAACTTCCGCCTGCAGTGGAGAAGCTAAACAAAAACTACCAAGAAGAAGTTGATGAGATTCTTGATAAGGCCAAAAAACAATATGCTGAAGTACGTGCAAAACATGTGAAGCGCCTTGAGCGTGAAATGGAAAAGGCCACCAAAAAAGGCGATCTCAACATTGCCTTAGCGATCAGGGCGCAGATTAAAAATTTGGATAAAGAAGCCGATGCACCCGAAAGCGACCTGTTTGGTGTTGTTGCACTCAGCTCACCAAAATTGGTCCCAGGAATTGTTTGTGAATATTATAAGCCGAAGGCTCAGTTAAAAGTATTACCGGATTATTCAAAATTGAAGGTAGTAGAGAAAAAAGTAGTTAACGTTATCAATGCACATGCATTTAGTGATAAAAGTAATTATGCGACACGCTTTATTGGTTTTTTGGATGTTCCTAAAGATGGCGAGTATGAGTTTACTTCACACAGTGATGATGGCGTGCGTTTAACGCTCAATAAGAAGCAGGTTATTCTGCATGATGGAATTCATCCGGCCCAAGCACGCACTGGCAAGATAGCACTAAAGCAAGGTAAGGTTCCGCTCCTGGTAGAATGGTTTCAAGGCGGCGGCGGAAAAAAATTACAGATCTTTATGCAGGCTCCAGGTGTTCCTAGACAGCTCTTGGAAAAAGATCTGCTCTTCCACAGTCCTGAATAAGACTAATATCAGTACATGACTGAAAACATATTAATTACCGGCGCTAGCAGCGGCATCGGTCATGGACTTGCGCTGGGTTTAGCCGCGCAGGGTCATACAATTATTGTTACTGATTTAAATAAAGATCAGGCCCAGGACACGGTTGATGAGATCACGGCGAGTGGTGGCGAAGCAACGGCGTTCGCGGTTGATGTTTGTGATGCTGCATCGATCGAAGCGTGTGTAACAGCCTGCGATTCTGTTTCTGTATTAATTAACTGCGCTGGTATTCAACACGTGGCCAGTTTAGAAAACTTTCCACAAGACCATTGGGATCGATTAATAGATATTATGCTCAATGGCACTTGTCGTATGACAAAAGCGGTATTACCTGCTATGAAAAAAGCAGGGCATGGACGCATTATCAATATTGGGTCAATTCACTCGTTAATCGCTTCACCATTTAAAAGTGCTTATGTCGCTGCCAAACATGGCTTGCTTGGTTTTTCGAAGACCATTGCCTTGGAAACAGCAGATACGGATATCACTATGAATACCATCTGTCCGTCTTATGTAAAAACACCATTGGTTGAAAAGCAAATTGCTAATCAAGCCAAGGAGCGTGGTATTAGTGAAGACGACGTCATTAATGAAGTGATGTTGAAACCTATGCCAAAAAAAGCATTTATTGGCATGGACGAATTGGTGGCAGCGGCGTCCTTTTTAATTCAACCCCAAGCGCGTAATATTACCGGTCAAGAAATCGTCATCGATGGTGGTTGGACGATCCAGTAATTAGCGATCACCCATTTTGCGATAATCTTGTGGGGCCATACCGAATGCTTTACGAAATCGCCTAGCAAAGTAACTGGCGTCATTGAATCCACAGGTTTTGCTAATGGATTCACTGCTATGCTGAGCTTCGAGTAACATGCGTGCGGCATGTTGTAGGCGTAGACGTGTTAAATAGCTACTTGGGGCGATGCCAATGCGCTTGGTAAATTGTCTGCTTAATTGTGAGCGATGCATGTGAAAGTGACTGGCCAGTTGATTAATATCAAAATCGGGATCCTGCCAGTGTTCTTTGATATAGTCGGTGGCTTCTGCAATTAAATCATTCTGATCTGAGAATTGAATACTGTTGGCTGCTTTGGATAATAATTGATAGGCGAGCTCACCGGCTTGACGCTCAGCACGAACATCGATGCCCATGGCGGCTTCAGCAATTTTTTTAAATAATTGAATGGGGCATGCTTCTGCTTGATAAATGCCGATTCGCTCTAGTCCGAAGGCTGCGAATAGTTCATCCGGTATGCCATAATAAAAAGTTACCCAGCAACAACGCCAGCCGTCTTCTTTGGCGCGTGCCCAGTGTTCCATGTGCGGAGCAAAGTGCAGAAATTGATTTGGCAATAATTCATATTGCTGACCGTGCATACGAATTTCCGCGCTACCGCTAACGCACCATTGAAATTTGTGATAAGGTTCAACCGATTTCACTTCTTGCTGCCAGGGTTTAAACGTTTTATCAGCAACACTGCGCACGACGAGGGGTTGGCGTGCCGGTGCTTCCGTATCTGGACGGCGAAAGAAATAGGATGCTGCCATGCTTGCAGTATAGCACGATATGATAGTCACCAAAGTACCGACTTTTCACCGAAGTCCGATATCCCTGGGCTGGGGTTTGCTACAATAAAGCCCATGCCAACACAAATTATAGCCCCACAGGCAGGACAGGTTGTCCTGCACGAATACGAAGCCAAACAGCCAGAAAATGGACAAATTACCGTTAAATCTCTGTATACGGCAATTTCTCCAGGTACGGAACTCGCATGGATTTATAATGATCCTAACACATCAGGTCAGTATCCCATGTATCCTGGCTATTCCGGTTGTGGCGAGGTGGTTGCTGTGGCTGATGACGTCACTGATATCCGTATTGGTGATAAGGTTGCCGCACCGCTCCAGCACGCAGCGGTGCAATCCATTGCAGCCACCGGTGCCGTTGTGGTGCCTGATGATACCAACTTGCGTGATTTGAGTCCGTTTCGTCTGGCGACGATTGCCCAGTTTGGTGCACGTCGACCTAAAATTGATATCAGTGAAACCGTTATTGTATTTGGACTTGGTCCGATTGGTTTTCTCGCTGCACAATGGGCGCGCATTGCTGGAGCCCAACATGTCATTGCCGTTGATTTGATGGAAGAGCGTCGCGAACTGGCACACCGCGCAGGATTTGAAGCAGTCTCTCCAGAGGAATTAAAAGGTGTAGAAGCACCAGTAGTTATTGAAGCCACTGGTGTGCCGCACGTTTTACCCTTAGCACTCGAGCATTGTCAAATTAATGCGCGTATCGTTTTATTGGGCAGTACCCGTGGCAATGTTGAAAATTTTGATGTCTATACCCTGATTCATAAAAAGGGTGTTGATCTGATTGGCGCTCATGCGTGGATGCGTCCGAATCCTGAAAAAGAAGTTCCTGAGGATGATCGTACCTCGGTGAGTTATTATCTGCAAGGTCGTCTGCACCTTGGTCCATTGATCAGTTCGGTACATAAGCCAAAAGATTGTGCTCAGGTCTATGCGCACATTCGCAATAACCCAAGTGATGGAATGGTTCCGGTCTTTGATTGGACTGAAGACTGACTTTAAAAAAATAATTTTGACAAATTAAAATCCCTTCCTATTTTCCCAGCTCATTCAGCCCATCAACGTGTTCTTCACGTTGATTCACTACAAGCGGGAAGGGATATCATGAAAAGCACAGAACATATCGTTGTTGCTAATGACGTTTTTTCCAGCGTTTTAGGCGGTTTTTACGGCCGTTTCGCATTGGGTTGGGAATATATGAAGTATATCGTGGCCGGCACATGGATGCCATTGGCCCGACTTCGCCACCTCAGCGCGTGATGCTGATGCGACTTTAGTCGCACACAAAATCAAACGTTTATACCTCAGTGGCCATTAATGCAGACTTTTGTCGGCGTTAATTTACAACTTTTGTTGTGGTTTTGGGCAGCAAGCAGATCTGGTAATTAACCATTTTTGTAATAGCGCATCAATGCATCGCGATACAACGATATTCAATCTCTTTTTATAATCTTTTTCAATTTAGGAGTCTCTTTATGACTGCTCAGACTATGCCTGAACGATTACAGGCAGATTACGATACGCTCTGTTGGTTTATCAACAGTGATTTATGCCATGATGGTACCTTTGGTACATCGTGGTTGGCTTGCACGGATAATGCAATTATCAGCGGTGAGGGTAATGATATTAAGCAGCAGTTGCCACTGTATGAAATTAAGTCATCTAAAATAGATGAGTTGTATAGTGGTGGTCGCTTGCTGGTTGAAAACCTCAACGGTGAATTTATTGAGTTAATTCGCTGGTCATCTGATTTAGTTAATGAATTTTCTGATGCGCAGCGTGCTTTGGATAAAGCCTGTAGTGGTGAATTCATTGACCTGCCGCGAGACATTGATGCCGCTCGTTGCACTGATTGTGATGCGCCATTGCCAGCACGCGGTGAGGCTTGCCCTCTCTGTGGATCAGGGGCACAACCATTTCGCTATATCATGGAATGGGTGCGACCCTACCGCGGACGAGCGATTTTATTAATTGCCTGTACGTTCCTAAGTGTTGGCGCTCAATTAATTCCGCCGTATTTAACTAAACGCATTACCGACGATTTAGTGGGTGGTGCCGGTTTGGACTCGCTGGGCTTTTGGATTTTATTCATGAGTTTGGCGTTTGCAGTATCGATTATCGCTCGTTTAGCGGCGAACGTTATTAACGCTTGGTTATCCAGCCGGATTATTACCAACGTACGTGCGCAATTGCATGCGAAATTGCAACGCTTGGCGATGGCCTATCACCAACGACATGAAAGTGGTGAGTTAGTGAGTCGTGTAACCCATGATACACAAAAATTGCAGCACTTTTTAATCGACGGTATGCCGTACGTCCTGGTAAACAGCGTTGCCTTCATTGCCTTAGCCGTTGTCCTGCTGAGTTTGGATTGGGTCTTGGCAATTTGTGTCTTCTTGCCAGTGCCATTATTAATTGGTGGTGGTGCGTGGTTCTGGAGTCGTTTAATTCCAATGAGCCACAAAGAAGGCAACCGTGTCGGTATTATGCATAGCAGTTTGTCTGAATCGATTCGCGGTGTGCGTGCGGTTAAGGCAACGGTTCAAGAAAAACGACGTCAGGATGATTTTGAAGAAAATAACGAAGTGCTGTGGTCGACGCGCTTTCATATGGAAAGCTACTGGTTTGGATTTTTCGAAGCCATGGCTGCGGCAATGGCTCTGGGTAGTATTGCTATCTGGTGGTTGGGACCACAACGCATTGGTCCGGATGGATTAAGTGTTGGTGATTTAATTGCCTTTGTTGGTTACGCCGCGCTGTTCTATGGTCCGATGCAATGGTTTGCTGCAATTTTCCATTGGATGACTGACGCTATGAGCGGTGCACAGCGTATCGTTCAGGTTTTGAATCATCAGGAAGTGGATATTGATAAGAAAGATGCTCAAAGCGTTGATCGCGCTAAGGGTCATGTTGAATTTGAAAATATTCGCTTCAGCTATCGCAGCGGTAAGGAAATTATCAAGGGCATCGATCTTGATATTCCTGCTGGCAGCATGATCGGTTTAGTTGGTAAAAGCGGGGCTGGTAAAAGTACCATCATTAACTTGCTGTGTCGCTTTTATGATCCTGATGTCGGAGTGATTCGCATTGACGGTATGGATTTACGCGATGTGAAATATGACGACTGGCGTCGGCAAATAGGTATCGTTATGCAAGACCCATTTTTATTTAATGGCTCGATTGCAGAAAACATTGCCTATGCCAAGCCTGAGGCTGACTTTGCTGACATTGTTGCCGCTGCGAAGGCTGCCTGCGCTCACGAATTTATTTGTGACAAGGAGGAGGGCTACGACACGATTGTTGGTGAAGGCGGTGTTAGCTTATCAGGAGGAGAAAAACAACGGATCGCGATTGCTCGCGCTGTATTAGCCGATCCACCAGTTTTAATCCTTGATGAAGCAACTTCTGCGGTTGATTCAGAAACCGAAGCTGACATTCAAGCAGCTATCGCTCGGTTAGTTGCTGGTCGAACCACTATCGCTATCGCTCATCGTTTAGCGACTTTGCGTGAGGCGGATAGATTAGTGGTTATCGAAGATGGCCGTGTCATCGAAACGGGAACGCATGCTGAATTAATGGCGAAACCTGATGGTCATTTTGCACATTTAGTTCACTTGCAAACCGAAATAAATAAGATCCGTGGTGAGCAACGGATTTGGGATGAGTGATATATTGAAGAAATATATTATGTTTATGGATACCGGTATTCATGTCCGGGTATCGGTATCCATGCATCTTTTTACTAAGAAAAGGAAAACGTAGCATGAACACCAATATAAAGACACCAACGCAAGCCGCTCAAGTTATTTCATGTGCAGCTGCAGATATTCGTCTGAGCTACTATGGAGACCAAGTGCATGCATTAGTCCCTGGTCAAGACAAATCGCAGGCAGTGCGACTCGTCTGGTTACGCCCAGTCAGTGCGCGCCATGGTGCGTTGTCGATTCTTGATGAGAAGAAAAAAGAAATTTGCTATGTCGATGACATCAGTGAATTACATAAAGACAGCTTTGATGTTGCGGTCAATGAATTGCAATCTCGTTATCCCATTGCGACGGTTAAGCGCGTTGTCTCGTGTAAAGTCATTTTGGGTAATCGTTATTTTGATTGCGAAACCAATCTTGGTCGTCGCTTGTATTTGATTAAAGATCCGAGTCGTAATATCACCTGGCTCAATCCCGATCATTTACTAATTCGTGACGTTCAGGGTAATCGCTTTGAGATTACATCATTGAAGAAACTTGATGCTGAGTCGTCTAAACAATTAGCATTAATTCTGTAAGTCATGTGCTGTATTCTTCTTCGAATTGCAGGGGGATGCAGTATTTTGACTTAAAATCGAGTGGTCTTTGACTTACTTTTGACTATATTCAAGGCCGTGAAAGCATCCCGTACTGTAATATTCCTGGTTCTCTTTTTGTTGGTCATTGCTGCCATTGCTGTGATTGGTAATCAACAAGTAAACACTGGAGCACAGCTGGAAGAAAATCTTAGCAATGATCCTATCGAATCTGTTGATGATTTAAACGTGTCAAAGAATAAGGCTATGTCGGTTGAGGAATTTGAGGCGACGCACAAGACGCAGTTCGAAGATCCGTCGCCTCGTAGCCAGACGCAAAGTAAATCACTAAGCGAAGCATTAAAAAACACTGATGTTCAATCGTTGGTACGGTTGGCGGATGGAAGCGATAAAAATAATGCTGATGTTCAAGTTGCGACAAAGAAGATAATTAAAGGCCATCTGATTGATCAATCAACAAACAAACCTGATGATAATATTCGCGATTTAGGAGAAATCTTTGCAGAGGCGCTATCCAATATGTTGGGTAAAGATAAAAATAATTCGCCAGCATCCGTAGCGATAGGCAATTATCCTGCTGCTTTTATACGTCGTCATCTTGGTCAGCGAGAATTGCCATCTTTGCCGGCGAGTCGTGGCCCAGTGACGGAAGCGTCAGAGCATTTTCTCGTGTGGGATAAATATGAGACTACCATTAAAATAAACGATCAGGGTCGAGCAGAAATAAAAACCTATGATCGCCGTGGGAATCTTTTAGTCAGTTATAGTGGGAATAGTTATGTAGCGGAAAATGGAAGTTTAATTGTTGACGGGCGAGAAGCGGCTTTATCGGGACCGTGGCGCAATCGTTGGTCGCCAGATTCGTTTACCATCGATAGCGCTGGTCAGGTGGAAACTATTGATGATATTCATCAAGAGCGCGATGGGAACGCATCACCATTAGGGACTAACTAAACAGCTTCATTCACGGGCCCATCGTATGAGCGATGGCTTGTCACAAATGCCCAGGTCTTGACGTATAAAGTGCTAGAGACAAAGCTTATGTCAGTGGCTTTGTATAAACTATAACCTAGCAATTATAACATATCTCTTAATCTGATCTTCCAATTAAGATTAATACATCGGGAAATTTACTATGCGTAAAGTTATTATTGGTGTTCCACTCATTATAATATTGATCATTTGCAATCTGACATTTTTGCATGCAGCTTCTGGTGATAAAACGGCAAAAGACTTATTAAAACATATTGATGACGCACGTGGTCTCTGCATCTATCTTGGTGCTAAAGATGGAACGGCGGCCGCCTTGGCTAAGCACAGTGCACTGTTGGTACATGCAGTGTCTTGGAATGACAAAGTAGCGCTCACAGTGCAAGCTGCTGTAGCCAAAGAAAAGCTTCAGGGCTTGGTTCAGAATGAAGTTTTTTCTGGAAAAAAATTGCCCTATGTCAATGCGATGGCCAATGTGATTATTGTAGAAGATGATAATGGCGTATCGATTAAAGAAATAGAACGCGTCTTAACACCTGGTGGAACTTTAATCACCCAAAAGGGTAAAAAGTGGAAAAAAGCCGATAATCCTTATCCAAGTAATGTAAATGAGTGGACTCACCCAACCTGTTCTGCTGATGGTAATCGAGTCATCGATGAGTCTATTCCATTTCCGCTTGGTCTGCGCTGGCAGGATGGCTTGCCTTTAAATATTGGGCACTGGGCTTCGAATCGTGGTTGGGTTACATCTAAGGGTCGTGTATTTACCATTAGCATGAATGAATTCGAAAATATTCCGCATCCAGGTGCGACCTGGGGGAAGAAAGAACAGTGGTTACACGCTCGTTCATCAGCGAATGGCATCCACTTGTGGAAAATACCGCTAGGAACTTACGACGACAAAGGTGATTTAAATCCGTTAAACTCTGCGCCATTAGCAACTGATGGCCAAATCGTCTTGTGTACCAAGGAAAAACAATTAATTGGTGTTGATGCAATTTCAGGAGAAATTAAACACTCCTATAAAACTTCCTACAAGCCGATGCGTTTATCCTACGTCGATGGTGTTGCAGTAGTAGTGAGCTGGGAAGCAATGAAGCGTTTAAAAATGTGGGACCCAGTGACCAAGCCAAGCAGCGCGGTATGGGATATTTGGACTCCTTCTGCAAATAAAGGTGCGGTTGAGGCCTTCGATGCGGCATCAGGCAAAAAGATCTGGGGCGAACAAGAAGTTGCGCAAACATTATTTATTACTGGTAAGACCGTGGTGTATTTAGTTCAGGGACCGGCACCGGTAAAGGCGCAGTTTATCGTCGCACGCGAATTAAAAACTGGCAAGGAATTGTGGCGCAGCACCCATGAAGATCTCGGCGTCCAGCCGAATTTATTTTTAGCAGGCGTTGGTGAAGGTGTTGCTGCACTTGCCCATCATAAAAAAGGCACTGATAGCTTTAAACTACGCTGTGATCAATTAACCGTAATTTCTCTGAAAGACGGTAAAAAATTATGGAATACGCAAAAGCAAGGTGATGTCATGGTCATGTTTGCCGAGGGGAATTTATGGTATGGCGCGCATAGTTATGATCCACAGAGCGGCACGGTAAAAGGTAGGGCACCGATTAATTTAACTCGACGCATGTGTGTACCGCCAGTCGTTGTTGGCGGGGTTGGTGGAACACCGCGTAGTCAAAATTGGACCGATATTCAAAATAAAAAAGGTGTAAACTTAGGTGGTGTTCGTGGTGCCTGCGTGCAAGGTGTTGCAGTGTCTGAGGGTCGTATGTATGTGGCGCAAAACTTTTGCCGTTGCTCGCCTGGACAACTGCCAGGATTTTTAGCGATGAGTACTGAGGCGCTGCCAAGCGATCAGGATTTTACGCAAGCGCGTCCTGTCATGAAAGGTAGCGGTAGGGCACAAAAGGATGCAAATGGTGCATTGTGGCCAACATTTCGCGGCAATGCAGAGCGTTCGGGAATTATCGATAGTGAAATAAATAGCTCTATTAAGAAAGCCTGGCAGCAAACGCTTGTAGATCCAAGTGATCATCCAATCGTCAATCAGTGGAAGCAGAGTTTAATGATGCCGCTGACTGCTCCGGTAGCGACCGGTGACTTATTGATAACGGCTAGTGCAAATAAGGGTGAGATTTACGCATTAAATGCATCCAACGGTAAAATCGCTTGGACCGCTCAGTGCAGTGCGCGAATTGATTCTCCACCAACGATTTACAAAGGCTTATGCTTGAGCCCATGCCATGATGGATGGGTCTATGCCTTCTCATTAAGCGATGGTGCATTGGTGTATAAAATTCGAATTGCACCGCAAGAAAAACGCATGGTTTCTTTCGCTCAAGTAGAATCCTCGTGGCCAGTCGTTGGCTCACCCTTAGTTAAAGATGATGTAGCCTACGCCATTGCCGGACGTTCAACGGAAATGGAAGGTGGTTGTGCAGTTGTCGCCTTTGATCCATTAACAGGTAAAACTAAATGGGCTAGTCGAGTTAGTGGTGATCAGCGCTGCGCTGATGTTTTGCAGTGGTATGATGGTGCTCTGCGCATGCAAAATAAACGCATAGATCCAAATACCGGTAAGAGCTCTTTTCTTGAATCAACGAAGGATGATAAAAAATACAAAGCCAATTTATCCGGGCTTTTAGATGGTACGTGGTTTTACGTTGGTAATCGACGATCAGGAAATCACTTAGCAGGTAAAATTAATGCCGAAGTTTTATTATCGACAGAAGACACGTGGTACGGTTTTTCTACCTATCGCGGTAACAAAGGTGTCTTTGCGATTAAACATGAAGAAGCGCTTAAGTGCGATCCCAAGAACCAAAGTAACGGAACCTATATTTGGAATAAGTCCTGTGAAGATATGCGCGTGACTGCCCTCGCTTTAAGTAAAAACGCAGTTGTGGTTGGTGGCTACGTAAAAGGTAAAGGTGGATTGCGTATTATTGACCGCAACAACGGTAAGGTTTTAGCGCAGCATGATTTAAGTGCTGCCCCAGTGGTTAATGGTCTGGCTATTGGCGATGGCGTTGTGGCTAGCCTGATGGATGGTTCAGTCGTATTCTGTAAATAATCCAGCTTTCAGATTGTCATTGATCTGTGGTGACATAGGCTCCGCATGTGGAGAAGACCTATGTTGCCAAGCGTCAATTTTTGTGGACTTAATTTCACTCGATTAGTGATTGGAGCCAATCCATTTGGCGGCTACAGTCATCAGAATCCACAGCGCGATAAAGAAATGCGCGACTTTCATACTGTTGACCAAATATTAGAAACCTGGCGTCAAGCTCAGGAGGCTGGCATCACTGCCATGGTCACCAATAACGAAACGCCGCATGTGCTTGAGGCGCTCGAACAATATTTTGCCGATGGCACCGACGGTAAATTGCAATGGATTGCCCAGGTAAATCACAACCGCAATCCTGATATGATCGATGCCATTGATGAAGCGGTTAAAATTGGTGCTAAAGCCATGTTTATTCACGGCGGTGTCGTTGATAATTTATATAAAAAGAAAGATGAAGAAACTATTCGTAAATGGGTGACCCATGCGCAGTCGCATGGCATTCCAGTTGGCACTGCAGGTCATACGCCTGTCGTTCATGATTGGATCAACACTTTAGACCTCGTTGATTTTCATGTGGTGTGCTTCTTTGATTGTGGCAGTGTGCATAATGCTGAGGGCGAACGTTTCGATTTAAATGATATTGCCGAAGCTGTCGCTTGTATTCAACGCATCGAAAAACCGTGCATCGGTTACAAAATCATGGGCGCTGGTCGTATCGATCCGAAAATGGCATTTCAATATGCATTTGAGCACATCAAAAACGGTGATGTCGTCAACGTAGGCATGCACCGCGGTGACAAAGAAAGCATCGTACAGGAAAATGTCGCCCTGGTGCAAGAAGTTTTGGCGGAGTTAGAGCGTCACAGCGCCTAATTACTTCATTTTACCTTCTTTGACCAACGCATTAAATGTATTTTTTTGATCCTTGAGCGTAGCATCAAGGGCAAGCGCTGCACTAAATGACTTTTTAGCCATACTTTGTGAACCGGTGGCTGCACTAAAATAAGCTAATGCGCGCTGTTGCTCGAGATTGTCTTTTTCGGTAAATTTACTGACGATTCCTGCAAATTGATCAGCTGTTACACTCGACCAATTAATGGTAATTTCTTTTTTACGATAGGTAACAGTTATTCCATCACTGTCGATCTGTTTCAATTCAGCCTTTTTTCGCCCATCAATATCAACGTAAACATATATTGATTTTATATTACTGAGCTGATCGCTGTTTGAGAGCATCAGGCTTTGTAATGCATTGGCAGCTTGTGCTGCTTCACTACATGCTACAAGCACATCTTGAGCCTTCTGATCACTAACTTGTTTGCTTAAAGCCGTGAATGCCTCTTGCGCTTCATTGCCGTTGCGCTGTTTGAGCAGTGCGATCGCGTAATTCATTTCTTTGCTATATTTGGCAAAGAGACCTTTGCGTTTTTTGCCGCTGCTTATTTTTTGTTCATTTTTGCGTAGCCAACCAGTGTGCCCGTTGTCACCGCGACTCATGGGCCAAACTAAACCAGACGTTTTGGCGATAGGCCATTGGTAGATGGAGATCGCACCACCGGATGAGCCTTTGCCAAATGGGGCAAAAATTAATTCTGCAACCTTATCACCGTTGAGGTCAGCAAGGGTTGGTGATGAGAGGGTGAAAAACGGTAGGGGGAAACGCAGGCGTTCGTTGCCGTCTCCATCTATAACTAACAGTTCACTGGTTTTTGAAGGCTTATGAGCGACCGCTAGTATCACTTCGGCTTTTCCATCTTTGTTTAAATCTGCGAGTAATGGTTCTGCCGGAAAATGATTTTTTGATGGGACTGCTTTAAACGACCACAGATCTTTACCATCCGCAGCATAAGCACGCAGGGTTCCATCTAAATGATTAACGATGACTTCGAGTTTTTCATTGCCGGTAACATCGCCAGCAACTACCGTTGGATTGGGTTCATGGCCCTCATTTTTAAAACCGGTACCGCTTATTTTATACGGGGCGAATCCTTTTTTATGAGTGCGGTCTAAATTCCACACACAGAGTACGCTGCCGGTGATTGGGCCGACTTGATTAGGTGATTCGGAATTAGGCACACTTAAAATCTCACATTGGCCATCTAAATCAATATCAGCGATGAGGGGTGGCGAATAGGTGTATTCTAATAAATGGGTTTTCCCTGGTCCCCATGATGTTTTTTCTGAAGTGAATGGAACCCAGGCACGTGTTTGTCCCCAATGTACCTTACTCCCATCAGCGTTTGGATTGTTAATACCCTTGGTCCAAACTGGCGTGCCATCGTGATAAAAAGCGCTTATACAACCGTAATCTTGAGCAAAAAATAATTCCATGGTCCCATTGCCATCAGCATCACCGACTGCGAGACAGTTATTAAATCCACCACCATGATCAAAGGCACCTTTAACGTAGGGGTCGCCCTGATGGCGGTAATGCGGCCAACCTGCTAAATCATTACCACTGGCATCCCACACATACATGTTGGGTTCTGAACCTTGGTCGGTAAGACTTGTAAAAATAATTATTTCATCTTTATCATCGCCATTGATATCGGCACAGGCAATTTGCCGAACTTCACAACTCAGTGATTGTTTTCGTTTTGCTTGCTTAGGCCAGCCAGGTAATAATTCACCTTGCGCGTTCCACACATAGACATTGGCCTTATTGTCACCAGCAATTATTTCCAAGCGGCTATCACCAGTGATGTCACCCACCACTGCACCGGCATAAACACGGCCTTGTACCTTGAGCGAATGTAATTGTTGACCTTTAGTGCTGTGCACGGTGACAGCGCCAAAGACACTCGAAATGATTTCCATCTGCCGATCACCATTGATATCAACAACTAATGGTGAACCCCGATAATTGCCATCGGCCGATCCGAACGCCTTCCACAACTTCGGAGCAGGAATAGGCTTTTTAGCTGATTCAGCAATGAGCGGACTTAGAAAGAAAATGACAAGCAAGAACAATATGGCAGTACGGAACATGGGTTCCTCCAGAATAGTGATGATCTAAGTAAACGGATTCCCTGTTAAAAGCTGGTCAATCATACAAAAATACAGTTAAATTAAAGTGATTAATTTTATGGGTGCACCAGGGTGCAATGTGTGTATCTTGAGGCCCAAGTATTGATGAGAATTGAATTTGCGTGGAGATGGTAATATGGCTGACCAGCTAATGGATGAGACAACTAAGCAGATTATTTTATCAGCAGAACCCGGTTTAGTTATATCGGGTGCAGGTCTGTCAGTGGCTAGTGGATTGCCAACCTTTAGAGGGGCGGGCGGTCTTTATGCTGATGAGCCGCCGCCTTTTCTTGAATATAATTATTTTCTTCAGCACCCGGAGGAAAGTTGGGATGGTTTTATTAAATTACACGATGATTTATCATCTGAAGTGAAACCCAATAAGGCGCATGAAGCTATCGTCAGGCTTGAAGAGATGGGTATCATTGGCTTTATAATAACGCAGAACATTGATGGATTTCAACAAGAAGCAGGATCAAGAAATGTTATTGAATTACATGGATCCTATTCGCGTGTTCGTTGTATCGAGTGTCGACATGCAATTGAATTAAAAGATTACGATGAATTAAAGAATCCAAATTTACGTCGCTGTAAACAATGTTCAGGTTTATGCAAACCAGACGTAACCTTATTCAACGAACAAATTGATGAATCTATTGTCAATGCATCAATGAGCGCCTTGCATTGTTGTGGTTTTATTGTTTTGATTGGCACATCGGCCCAGGTTTATCCAGCGCGCCATTTTATTGAAATGGCAAAGGCTGCACGCAAACCGGTTATCAATATCAATCTTGAATCATCAGGATCTTTAGCCGACTATGAAATACTTGGAAAGTGCGAAGAGATCCTGCCGCAATTAGTTGAAGAATTTCAAGCGTAATTAGGCATCATACGGCATGGGCGGTTCTTTGCCAAGCAGGCGAATATAAACGGCCAAAGCACCACGATGATGTGCGGTGTGATCAACGATGCCGCCGACCACGGCGAGTCGCGGTGCACCGCCCATAATTGGGCCATCCGGTAAAGGCGAGGTTAAAGAGGCATCGTCTTGCTCATTAATTATAGCGCGTGCTGATTCGAAGGCTGATTTGACATAGGCAACGGCAGCATCGAAATCGGTTTGCTGTTTTGATTTTGCAATCATCTCTTCGAAATTCATGGCAAAGCCGTCACTGCGCTTGAAAGCGCCCTCAATAAACCACTCGACTGAATCAGCGACGTGATCAAGGTGAGCGGTGACCGTGTAGAGCTCATCATGGGGGCGATAGACTGCATCAGCAGCTGTTAATGGTTCGATGGTTCTCAGAAAAAAGTTTTCAGTAACGGTTAATTCGTGAATTAATCCCTCTTTTAACATCCCTGCTCCTAATGGGTTTATACAGACCCTATGCAAGCTTGCATATTGTCAAGATTGCCCTTTGTGAAAATGCTGAAAGATGCCTCGTCGGAGTGACGAATGGCATTTACCTTTAGCAAGCACCAAGCGATCATTGAAAAACCGGCGAATATGCCAGACCCTGGTCCGTATTATACGAGCCTCGTCGACATGCGTGAGATAGAACATTTTCCTTACGCTTATGCTTTGTTTTTTTCAACTGATCATCATGGCGGTGAAGGTGGGCTCTGGGTCTATTTTTGTAATGATGCACCGGCTGATGGTCCGTGGATATCCTATGATGATGCTGTCGCTGCTGGAGCTTTTGATTATTTATCAGAGAAACCGGCAGGTAATCCGATTTTTATTGATACCGTGCAAGGTAATGGCCATACCGAAACGCCACACGTGCAAGCCATCGATGGCAAGGTCTATTTGACCTATCACAAAAATGGCATCGAAGGTACACAGATGACTATTTTAGCCATCGCCGATGATGGTATTAATTATAAACGTTTAAATGGTGATGATGATTCAATTGTTTTGCGCTACGATAATAAAATTGGTCCTGGTGAGGGTCATACTGGTTATTTCCGCTGGGCGCCGAATCCATTTGATGGGGTAGATAAAAAATACATTGGTTACTCGCTGCATGGTGGTGGTGATGATTATCATTCAGCGTTCTGGACATCTGATGATGCAATTAATTGGCAGCGTGATGAAGTTTTAATTCCTATTGAAGGCCAGGCGCTCAATGTTGATGACCAAATGATTGTCTGGCATGAAATGGATCCGTCATCAATTCGCCGTTTAGATAATGGCGATTATGTAGGTATCTGTGGTGTTGGTAATCGCGCTTCGGGCGCTGCCGCACGAATAGTCGAATTATATGCGGTCTTTTTGGGTCCCGATGGCCGTACACTTAAACAACCGAGTGTTAAACTATTAAGCGTTGGTGAATCTGCTTCGGCAGATGCAGAGGAATTAACATCGCCAGTGACTATAGAATATAATGGTGAATTGCAGCTTATTTACGTTGGTGCAGCCCAAAGTGGTACGGTTAATACAATTTTAACCGCCAAAGGTAGCTTTGATCCAAGCTATCAGGGTGAAGTTTTAGACGCTGAGACCCAAACTAAGCATTTCTATCAGTACTAAGTTTGTTTGCCTAACGCAAACAATCGGTATGAAAATTTGACAGGCCCTTAGGGAATGGCTATACTTGCTATTCTATGAGTGATATTAGGCCCAATATTATTTTTATTAATACTGATCAGCAGCATGCTGGCATGTTAAGTTGTGCTGGTAATTCCTTTTTAAAAACACCAGCTATGGATCGCCTTGCCAATGAGGGCATTCGCTTTGAGCGTGCTTACTGTAGTAATCCCGTGTGTTTGCCCTCGCGTTTTAGTTGGTTTACCGGGCGCATGCCATCTGAATTAGATATATGGGATAATAAAAATCCGCACATTGATCAGGTGCCCGATTATATTTTAGAAAACTGTGCAGCGACCTTATTAAAAAACGTTGGTTATGAAGTTGCCTATGGTGGGAAGGTGCATTTGCCTGGAAATATGTCGCCTGAAAGCATGGGTTGTGAGAATATATCAGATGATAAGCGTGACGACTTGGCGGATCTTAGCGCCGATTGGATCAAGCAACGTTCTGGTCAGGAACAACCTTTCTTTCTCTCTATCTGTTTAGTGAATCCACATGATATCTGTTTTATGGCAATGCGTGATTATGTGCGTAGGGAAAAACCAAACGATGCTGATTTAAATAAAAATGAACGCTGGCTCTTGTCTGACGATTCAATTGAAATGGAAGAATTAAATAAGGCCTTGGAAATTCCAGCGGGAATGTCTGAAGACGATTTTTTTAATAAATATTGCCCGCCATTGCCATCTAATCATCAACCGCAGGAAGATGAGCCTGAAGCATTAAGTGCTCATGTCGCGGAAACGGGTTTCCGCAATAATGCACGAGAGCATTGGGATGAACGGACGTGGCGCTTGCACCGTTGGGCCTATTGCCGCTTAACCGAGCGCGTTGATCGACAGGTGCAGACTGTAATTGATGCAATTGATGGGGCTGGATTAACTGACAATACCATGGTCATTTTCACTTCAGATCATGGTGACCATGATGCTTCGCATAAACTCGATCAGAAAACCATACTCTATGAAGAAGCGGCGCGCATTCCGCTAACGATTCGTTGGCCGCAAGCTATTAATGCAGGGCAGGTCAATTCAAGTCATGCAGTGTCTAATGGCTTAGATGTCTTACCAACGCTTTGTGATGCCGCTGGGATACCAAGGCCGAATGATTTAAAGGGTAGGTCGTTGCTGCCATTGGCTCAACATAACGAAGCACCGTTTCAGCGTGAATTTGTACCTATAGAGTGCAAGTTGGCGCGTGGTGTGGTTAATGCGCGATATAAATATATGCGATACAATGACGGTGAGAGCGCGGAGCAATTGATGGATCTTCAAGTAGATCCGCATGAGACCAGGAATCACCTCGAAAACGTCGAATTGCTAGACGGACTAATGGCATGCCGCAGTGCCTATGACCAACATTTTGCTTCTTAAGTCTTAGTGCTTTAGCATTGTCAGGCGAGATTTACTGCATAGAATTTGCCATCTATGCCTGTGTACCTACTCATCCTAAGTTGTTTTATGTTTCTTGTTGATCTCTCTGCTGCAGAATTGCCCGAAGGGCTTTCTGCCAATGTAGTAAAAGCGCAAAAGAATTATCAAGATGATTTGGCGGATAGTCGTACGGATTTGGAAAAAGAAATAAACAAACGTAAAGCGAAATTTGTAAAGGCATATAAAAAATTAGAAAAGTCGATGTTTAACAAAGGCCAAGTTAAAGGCATTAAGCTAGTCCAACAACGGCTCAAGCAATTAGAACAAGGTAACGAAGGTGATTTATTCGGCGGAGAGAATAAATCGGCATTATCGGTCGATGATTTACCTGAAGGTGCGCAAGCATTAGAGCAAAATTATGATAACGATATAGCATCCCTGTTGGCTGAGCAGCAAGAAGTTGCGCTTAGTGCTCTGGCAGATTTTACCAAAGCAATGCAGGGAGAATGTAAGCGTTTAATGAAAAAGCGTTTGATTGATCAGGCCGAAGATTTGCAGGAATTCATTGATGCGATGCAGGAGCCACAGGTTGATTCGAAACTTGCATCTATTGCGGCAATGGCTGCTTGTTTGAATACACCGGTTTTGTCTGTTGATCCAAATTTAAAATGGACTGGTGAACCGGCTTCACGCAATGATTTACTGTTTATTTGGGAGCATGCCAAAGCAGCTAATGTAATTGTGGATAAAAAAGGTAGGGCATTAATGCAATGTGTGCTGACCCAGCGCGATGATGGTAAAATTAATGAGCAAGGAATATTGGAGGTTAAAAAAGGAGCCTTTCTCGCCGAGCAATGCAATCAGGCAATTTTGCACGCCTGTAAACAGAGTGGTGAATTAAGTGTCCAAGCCATTATCAATCCTGCACATGACAATCAAAGGGGACCTGCACGCATTATCAGTTTTTCACAAAATGGCAGTTTGCGTAACTTTAGCTTATGTCAGGAAGGAGCGAATTTACGTTTTCGTTTACGCACACCGTTAACTGATACCAATGGCTGTAGTCCGGAAGTGCAGATGGGTGATATTCCAATCGGTAAAGAATCACATGTCCTGGTTACTTATAAAAACGGACAACTAGAATGGTGGATTAATGGTCAGCATGGGAAAACTGACGCAGTTAAAGGTGACTTCAGTAATTGGGATGCACAACATTTAGTTTTGGGGGATGAATATCAGGATTCGCGTTATTGGGCTGGGACCATGCGTGGTGTGCGTATTCATGCTCGGGCTAGTAATGCAGAGCAAGCTGAGACGGCTTATAAGCGATTTTTGAGGTCATCTAAATAGGCTTATTCGCGCGAACACCAGGCTGATTAATTTATATTATCTCGTATATCAATTACAATGAAGCGTAGATCTCCGATGGAAAAAGTCACATAAAACCCAGTATTTCTTTGTGTTAATAAGGCATTTGCTTACATATATTGTTAATCGCTATGTATAGCATTCCGAATCTGGAGGAATTACCATGTACCATACGTTCTGCTTCATGATTATCTTACTGGTGTGCACTGCTGTTCATGCAAGTGCAGCCACCTATTACGTCGATTACGATGGGGGTGATGATAAAGCCAAGGGCACGTCGGTAAAAAGTGCGTGGAAACACTGTCCTAGTGATGCCCAAGCAACGAATAAATCGGCTGCATGTAAATTAGTCGCGGGCGATCTTATAATCTTCAAAGGTGGTGTGCGTTATCGCGGCATGATTAATAAAGCATTTTCTGGTTCGCCTGATAAGCCGATTATTTATGACGGCAACACCGAGGGGAAATTTGGTGAAGGCAAAGCGATAGTCGATGGTTCTTTGGCTCTGAGCAATTGGATGCAATGTAAAAATGCGGACGAAGCTGGTGGGAATCCGCTCTATAAAGAAATTTGGTATACTGATATTGATTATAAAGGTGGCTGGCGTGGATTAAATTTACTTGGTGCGCAAGTACCAATGCATGTTAGTCAGCATCCTAATCCGAAGGACCCACTTTACCAAGAGGCAATGGGTACCTATGCAAAGGCGACAATGCCGATTAAGCGTGGTAAAGGGAAAATGTATTTTTCAGATCCAGAGAATTTAGCTGGCAAACCTGACGATTATTTTAACGGTATGGGTTTTTGTTTTCATGGTGGTCATAATATGGCCTGTTATTTAACGGTAACAGATTTTGATGCTCAGACCCAAACCATCACCACCACTGAATTCAAAGATATGGTAACCAAAGGTAAGACCTACAAGAATGGTACCAAATATTGCTTCTTTAATTCGGTAAAAATTATCGACCAAGCAGGTGAATACGCCATGCAGAAATTAGAAGAAGGGCGTGTGCGCATATTTGCATGGCCACAGGATGTGAAGTCTGGTCAACCACAAGATATTTCACGTTCTGATAAAGGAATTGGCTTTGATTTTAAAGGTGTTAATCATGTCCGTGTCCGCGGTTTTAAGATTGAACGTCAAGGCGGTAAAAAGGGGCATGGTGTCTTAATTACGGACAGTAAAGATATTCGAATTGAAGGCTGTGAGGTTTCACAAGTACGCGGTAGTGCTGGCATTCGCGGTACCAATTCAGAAGAGGTGCGTGTCGTTGATTGTTATGTGCATCATTTGCCTGGACACACCTTTGGTGTGTTCATGCGTAAGTGTAAAGATGTAGAAGTAGTGAAGACGAAAATTCATAAGCCCACGGCAACAGGATTAGATTTCTATACGGTAACTGGCGGTAAAGTGAGTGGCTGTGAAGTCAGTGGTCATACCGGGATGCATGCCAATGGAATTACTTTCTATTTAGGTAATCGTGACTTGATTATTGAGAATAATTATGTCCACAGCGGTAATATTCCGATGACAATCAAGCAATCTGGTAATGTTATTATTCGTAATAACATTCTGGACGGCAATGGTTCATCTATGTCGATTGGTATGTGGGGAACCATGGGCCATGAGAAGCAATACTGGAAGGGTCCGACATTACAGGATGTGACTATTGTTAATAACATATTGGTTAACGGTAATCCAAAACAGAGTTGGCGCGGTGGTATTTTTAGCAATATGAAAGACCTACCGACTAATTTAGTCATAAAAAATAATATTGTTGATGGCATGTCTGGAAAAATAAAAGGTGATTTTTCGCATAATATTTATACGCGCAAAGTTGATAAAAAGTTTATGGGTGAAGCCTGCACAGTCGTGACTGATTTAAATAAGCTCTTTGCCGACATGAAGAATGGCGATTATCGACCGGCAAAAGGCAGTCCAGCTATCGGAGCTGGTATACCGCTTGGCCTAGACCTTAATAAAGATGGTGAAAAGCGCTCAAAAGACAAAGCGCCGAGCATCGGAGCCTATTGACTTTAGGCCTTAAAATCTAACGCGGAAAATGTGTTACTAACGTTGCTGTCGCTACTTACGCACATACATGTATAGAAATTAGAGGCCTGGCTCTAGTCACAGCGACATCCTAGATATCGTTCTCTAAGAGAACCGTTTGCTAGGGATTGCAGCGGTTATTTGCATTTCTAGCTAGAGACAAGGTATCCTCATGAAATCAAACATCCTTATCTGCACACTAAGTGCTTTATTATTATCACTTTCCGGCTCGTTGATGGGTGCCGACAATTTTGTGTGGTGGGAAGGCGAAGACTTCAAAGGCACCAATGTCGCTGATCCAGTCAATATGAAGTTGCCGGGTAACGCTAAAAAAGATCAACAGGCTAAGTTATCAGGCGGGCGTTGGATGACGCCACAGGGCCCAGAAGCCGATGGTCCTTATTGGATTACTTACCAAGTCGACGTACCAAAGGATGCCAAGTTTCAATTTTGGGTACGCAAGTTTTGGAAGCACGGTCCCTTCAAATGGAAATTTGGTAATGATGATTGGCGCGAGGTGACTAAAAATGTGTCGCTTGCCGACAGTACATTTTTGCAAAAACACTGGGGCGCCAACTGGGTCTATATTGGCGAAGTGGAATTAAAGAAGGGCACCCAGGATCTGCGTATTGAAATGACCGACAAAAAAGGTGGTGGTTGCTTCGATTGTTTTATCTTGATTGATGGCAGTTTTACACCACGTGGCAAATTAAAACCGGGTGAGTCATCGGGTTTAGTTGAAGATGGTCATTTTGCTTGGGAGCCTGTAACGGACCCGCTGAACGAATCACCAATCGATTTACGCTACCTCAATGAAAAAGTCGCCGGTGGTGATGGTTTTGTGAAGCGTAAGGGTGATGGTTTTGTGCTTGGTAATGGTGAGCCAGTGCGTTTCTGGATGGTTCAAGCAAATTTATTTAATATGGATAATAAAGCAGTTGATCGTTGGGCACGACGCCTGGCAAAATATGGTGTCAACTTGGTGCGCATGCAAATGGGCCACTTCTTCAAAAATAAAGTGAATGGTGATACGGAGTCATTTAAGAAGTCACTCGATCGTGTGCATTATGTTATCTCCGCTTTGAAGAAAGAAGGTATTTACGCCTATTTCGGCCATATTTATTGGCATACGGCTAACCCGATCAACGACAGTGTGTTTCCAGGTTTTGGTAAGGGTAAAGGCAAGAATGCCATAAGCTTATTATTCTTCAGTGAAAAATTTCAAGACTGGTATAAAGGTTTGGTTAAGGATATTATGAAACCAAAAAATCCTTATACAGGTAAATCATTAGCCGATGAGCCTGCTGTGGCATTTTTTGAAATACAAAATGAATCGAGCTTGCTGTTTTATACCTTTAAACCATCAAGATTCCCTGCGACCGAGTTAGAGCTCATTGAGAAGGACTTTGGTAATTGGTTGAGCAAACGCTATGGTTCATTGGATAAGGCCTTTGCTGCTTGGGGTAGAGATAAGGGTAAGCATACCCCAGATAATAAAGCTGCTGGCCGAGTCGGACTTTACGAAGCTGGCTTCTTAGGTGGTGCTGATTGGGCAGTCAATCAACGTAATCCAAAGCGTGCTGGTGATCAAATCGAATGGATGGTAGAGTCTATGAAATCTTTTAATGATGAGATGAAAAAAGACTTCGCCAAAGAAATCGGCATGGGACAATTAATAACGGCGAGTAATTGGAAATCTACAGATCCTCGTGTGCTTGGTGGTTTAGAACGTTACTCATACACCGGATCTGATGTGGTTTTGCGTAATAGCTATTATGGCTGTGATTACCCGAAAGGCGGCGCTCAACGTTTTTATGCAATTGAATTAAATGATACCTGCACCTACGGTTCGTGTTTGGTGCCGCCGCGCATGGCCGGTCCGTTGGCCACACCACATATCGAAGACTTCCCGTATATGGTCACGGAAAATAATTGGACACGTCCAAATCGTTTCCGTGCCGAATGGCCATTTATGATTGCAACCTACGCACGTATGTCGGGTGTTGATGGATGGTGTTTCTTCGCACTCGGTAGCGCTGATTGGCAACATTTGATGGCAGTTTGGGATATCAATAATCCAACCATTTTAGGACAATTCCCAGCGGCCGCACTGATGTTCCGCCGTGGTGATGTCTCCGAGCCTGATGAGCCTGCTGTTTATGAAAAAATAAGTATGGAAGATGCCTATGATCTCAAAGGTACTTCGATTTTCCCAGTAAAGGGTAAGGATGATCTGTGGGTATCAAAAATTGGCGATAAAGAATCCCAACAGGCGACTGGTTATAAAGTTGATCCTCGTGCGTTCTTTGTCGGTCCTGTTATTCAAAAATACGGTGATGAAAAGAGTGAAGTAAAAACTGTCGAATTAAGAGACTATATCGATACGAATAGAAAGGTTATCAATACAGTTACAGGTGAACTCTCTTGGAATTATGGTAAAGGTTTTGCTACGGTTAACACGCCAATGGCTCAAGGGATTACTGGTTACTTATCCAAAGCTGGCAAGATTACCTTAGGTGATGTTGTTATCGAATCGCAAAATGAATACGGCACCATATTAGTTGTGTCATTGGACGGCAAGCCAATTAAGCAATCGAAAAAAGTACTCGTGCAAACGGCTACTGAAGATATGCCATATGGCTTCCGTACTAAGCCGCAGGGTCAATATAAACGTATTACTAATTTGGGTAGCTATCCACTTAATGTGAAACTCATTAAAGCTACAGTCAGCGTTAAATCCAAAGGTAAAAACGTTGTCGTGCTCGACGGCAATGGCTACGAAACTGACCGCAAGCTGAAAACTAGTAAAGGTGGCGATGGTTTAAGTATTACCTTGCCAGAAGATGCTATTTATACCATCATACAATAAGGTGTTTATCAATTGAAACGAAAACACCGTGCAGAAATGCACGGTGTTTTTTATGAGAGAGCAGACATCAGATGACACAGGAATGTTGAGATAGCGCAGATAAATACACAATTGTGCACGTTCATACATAAAACACTTTTTCTGTGTGCTGAATGATTTGAACATCGTCACACTAGTGCGTTGTGCCCATTCACTCTTTGAGGAATAACTATGTTTAAAACCATATGGATAACCTGTTTATTTATTCTTGCCGCATATATGCATGCAGAGTCTTATCCGTTCAATCCGGTTCGTGATGATTTCAAGGATGATGCGATATTAGATCTGCGCTGGCTCAATGAAAAAGAGGCCGGTGAATCCGGTTGGCTCAAAATTAATAGCGAAGGTGATTTCCTGCTGGGTAATGGTAAGCCAATTCGTGTTTGGGCTATTAATACTAACTGTGGTCGTAGTAAAGCAGACCGTCCACTGTGGCAGGAAAAGAACCCATCGCAAAAACGCCATGCGCGTTGGCTGGCTAAACTTGGTGTGAACATGGTGCGCTGTCATTCACATTTAAATCCAAGTGATAAGCAAGCGCAGTTAGATGGCATCAATATGAAAGAGTGTGAATGGATTTGGCGCACGGTTGGAAACATGAAAAAAGAAGGTGTGTATACAACGGTATCTCCTTTTTGGGCGCGTGGCGAATTAATGGCCCTCGTCTTTTTTGATCCTGAGGTGAAGGCGCATTATAAACGGTGGTTGAAAGTGTTGTTTACCACGCCGCGTCCAGAACTCGGTGGTAAAACCTTGGCTGAAGAACCAGCCTTGGGCATTTTCCAGATTCAAAACGAGGATTCGTTTCTGTTTTGGACTGGATCACGCATGAAGGGCAAGAATAAAACGCTTATTGGTAAGTTATTTGCAGAATGGTCGATTAAAAAATACGGTTCATTGGATAAAGCGCTCGAAGCATGGGATGGCCATAAAGAAGAGGGTGACGATTTTGAAAACAAAGTACTTTCAATGGTGCACATCTGGCATGCAACAGCGGGTGCGAAAAAAGAGAATAATAAGCAAACGCAACGCACCACTGACACGGTTATCTTTTACACAGAAATGATGTATGATTTTAATGTTGAAATCGCTAATTATGTACGCGATGACTTAAATTGCCCGGTGCTGATTAATGCCGGTAACTGGAAAACAGCCGACACAGTTTTATTAAATGACTTGGAGCGCTATAGCTATACAGCAAATGAGATCATTGCAGTTAATCGTTATTTCGGTGGTATTCATAATGGTGAAAATCGTGGTTGGGCAGTCATTAATGGTGATGAATATACCAGCAATACTGCGTTGAAAGAAAATGCCTTGAGCATGCCTTTGAATTTGAAGTTGGTGAAAGGCAAACCGATGATGATCACAGAAAGCTCCTGGGTATTTCCAAACGAGTATGCAGCAGAGGGCCCATTCTTTGTTTCGGTTTATGGATCGTTAACTGGATTTGATGCGTATTACTGGTTTGCTAATCGTTCAGGTGAACAATGGGAGCCGCCACGTTCGGCTAATGGTTATAAGCCTTCACAAGGTAAATGGATTTGTTTAACACCTGATATGGCGGGACAGTGGCCTGGTGCGGCTTTGGCTTTTCGCCAACAGTACATTAAAAAAGGTGAACCGGTTTTAGTAGAGCATCGATCCTTGGATGCGATGTATCAACGTAAGTCGCCAATGATCGCTGAGTCAGCGAGCTTTGATCCGAATCGTGATGCAGGTGATCAACCCGCTGATTCGAAATTTAAAGCTGGCGTATCGCCGTATGCCTTTTTAGCAGGACCTGTTGAAGTTGTTTACGATTCCAACGAATCAAAAACAACAGTGTCCGATAAATTAAAAGATTTAATTAAAGATAGCGGATCAGGTAAAGAGATCACCAGTATAACAGGTGAGATTGTTCTGAATACCGATAAGGGATTTTCAACGGTGAACACTGCCAAGTGTCAAGGTGTAAGCGCCCATTTCAAAAACCGTCAGGCCTTTTCTTTTGATGATGTTGAAATTAATTGCTCCAATGATTTCGGCACGATAATGGTGGTATCCTATGATGGTAAGGATTTAAAAGACTCGGGAAAAGTTTTAGTTCAAGTTGGTATGCAGTGTCGCCCAACGGATTGGCAAACAACACCACATAATATCGAGGTGAAAGATGCGGATCCTGTTCCAGGAAAGAAAATCACCAGTTATGGCAAAGGACCGTGGTCAGTCATCAGTCCGAAGCTCAGCGTGACTATCAACAATGAGAAACTCAAACAGGCACATGTGCTCAACAGTGCGGGGGAGTTGCGCGAAACCATTCAGTTGGCTTCTACCAAGGGCGGTCAGCAACTGCAATTCCCAGCCGATGCGCTGTGGGTGATGCTGACGCCATAAACCTTTTCTAAGTAGCTATTTGCAAAGAGATTAGACCGGCACGTTGATTTGCCGGTCACTTTTGTTAGCTTGATGCATTATATAGGAAAACGTTTTCCTAATTGAAAACAGGGCATCATGGCAACACTTAAAGAGATAGCGGCGAAGGCAGGCGTAAGCGTAGGTACCGTCAGTAAAGTGCTGAATAACCGCATGGGTGACCAGCAATTTGGGGCCGATTGTGTCGCAAAGATTAAACAAACAGCGGCCGATCTTGGTTATATTCCTAATTATCATGCGCGCAGTTTAAAGAGCGGAACATCGTATACGGTTGGCATGTTACTCGGTGTTGGATCTGATGTTTTATGGAATGACTATTGGGCGCGTTTAGTTGGCGGCATGATGTCAGCAGCGCGTAAGCAAAATTATCATTTAATAAATATTAATGGCAGCGATGGGCAATCGCCAATGGAAACAGCCTTACGCTTTATCAAAGAACAGCGCATCGATGCATTAGTAATTCCGTATTATGCAAGCTTTGATTTAGATTTACATAAGTTCCAACAAGATAATTTTCCTGTGGTTTTAGCGCTTAATCCCAATGAATCTCAAATTCCGTCTGTGACTGTTGATGATGCCGGTGGCGTTAGTGCGCTTGTAGCGCATTTAGCAGGACTTGGACATGATGAGGTTCTCTGGCTAGGACCACAGCCGAAGCACAATCCAAGTTCGCAAAGTAGATTAAAGGGTTTTCGATCGGCGTGTAAGAAACTCGGCATAAAGGGGCATGAGATATTGTCTCAACAATACCCCAAAGCTGACCAAAAAGATTCGCGTCAAAATTCAATTAATGCAACGCTAATGGCTATTGATAAGAATCTTGAGACGTTCAATGAATCCAGAGCAGTAGTCTGTTACAATGATGCAACGCTATATGCGTTTTATCAGACCTGTCAGCGCATGGGGATTTCGATACCACATGATAAATCCGTGTGTGTATTCGATGACGCACAGGCGGCTTACATGTTACCAGCATGTACATCCGCAAGCCATATGTTGAGCGAAATAGGTCAACGTGTCATGGAAATAGCCATTGATATGCACCAGAATAAAAAGAAATACGACAATTATAGGGAATTAATTCCGTCAACCGTAGTCGTGCGAGAGAGCACCACTGCGCGAGTAGATAAAGGAGTGTAAAATGAAATGTATATATAATGCCATAATCATTGCTTTGTTAAGCCATGTTTGCGCACTGAATGCTGCAGAGCCAACGTACGTGTGGTGGGAGGGTGAGGATTTTGCGAAAACCAATATACCAGAACCGTTGCAGAGTTTGCCCGGAAACGCAAATCCAGAGCAGCAGGAAAAATTATCTGGTGGCAAGTGGTTTACGACGCAGGGTCCTGAATCGGATAAGCCGTATAAGGCCCAGTACAGTGTAAATGTCCCGACTACCAAAAACTATAATTTGTGGGTACGCAAGTTTTGGAAGCATGGACCGTTTAAGTGGAAATTTGACAATAATGATTGGGTCCTCTGTGAAAAGACGAGAGCCTTGCATGATAGTACTGCATTAGAAAAACATTGGAGTGCGAATTGGGTATTTTTGGGCAAGGTTGATTTAAAAGAAGGGAAACGGCAACTTGATATAGAGATGCTTGATGCCAAGGGTGGCGGATGTATTGATTGCTTTTTATTAATTGATGGCTCATTTATCCCGCGTGGCAAATTAAAACCAGGTGAAAAATCTGGCGCTACCGAAGCAGGTCGTTTTGCCTGGGAACCAGATGGCGACCCTGCTGACGGTAGCAGTCCTATTGATTTACGCTACTTAAATGAAAAACGTGCCGGTCAATCAGGACATGTGCGTCGTAAAGGACAGGGATTTGTGCTTGGTGATGGAACGCCAGTGCGTTTTCTTGAAAAGGGCACCGTTAATCCCTACATGAGCGACGAAATGATACGTTATCGTGGCAAGCGCTTGGCTAAATATGGTGTTAATTTAATGCGTATTGGTTTTGCACGTAAATATCCCTTATACAAAAAAGGTCAGATGGATCAATTTAATCATTATTTAGATCGTATTCATTATATGGTTTCTGCATTCCGTGAAGAGGGTATGTATACCTGGATTCGTTTATACTGGGATACTGGGCAAACTGAATTTTTCTTTGATCCAGAATTTCGTAAACATTACTTAGACTATGCAAAGCATATTATGAATACGAAGAATCCCTACACTGGTCTATCAATGGCCGAAGATCCTGCCGTTGCTGTATGTGCGATTCAAAATGAAAATAACTTGCTCTTCTGGACCTTTAATCCCAAAAATAGAAGTAAAAAAGCATTGCAGCAAATAGAAAAAGCCTTTGGTGATTGGGCAACACAGAAATATGGGTCCATCGACAAAGCATTGACGACATGGGGAAATGATAAGCACCCATCTAATCACATTAAAAAAACAGTGGATGTTGCTACTGAGGGCCGATTGGCGCTCTATGCAGTCGGGCATTTAACTGGTGCTGATTGGGCGGCAGCTCAACGCAATCCGAAACGCGCCAGTGACCAGCTGCGTTTTATGGTTGAAGCACAAAAGAAAACATATGCGGACATTGTTAAGTATTTCCGTGAGGACCTCGGATTTAAATGTTTAATTTCCTGTTCGAATTGGAAAACAGCTGATTCGCGTGTGCTTGGTCCTTTTGAACATTATTCCTATACAGAAGGGGATATGGTAACGAGAAATATTTATTTCGGCCCAACCTTTAAACCGAAGCCAAAACGTTTTTATGCGATTGATGTCGGTGATACATTTACACCGCATACCAGTTTAAAAGCTCCGAAAAATCCAACATCATTCACCGTAGCTCATACCAATGACATGCCGTATACTATTACGGAAAACAATTGGGATCGCCCCAATAAATACCGCAGCGAGTGGCCATTCTTAGTTGCGGCCTATGGCTCGATGCTCGGTGCGGATTCGTGGAGTTTTGCCGGTAATGGTGGTCCTTTGTGGAATACCAGCATGCAGGTGTGGGACGTCAATAGTCCTTCAGTGATGGGTCAATTGCCTGCAGTCGCCTTAGCCTTTCGCAAATACATTAAAGAGGCGCCAACTGTTGTAACCGACACCTTAGCATTAAATGATTTATATGAGTTTAAAGGCGCTTCAGTAAATATGGGCAAAGGCGCAGATGCGCTGTGGATTTCTAAAATTGGTGATAAAGAGGGTGCTAAGGTTAAGGACTCCGGGAAAGTGGATCCTTTAGCATTCTTTGTCGGTAAGGTTGAGCGCAAAATTGGTGATGCTCCGAGTAAACTCGAGAGTATTGATCTGAATAAATACATCGACCGTAAAAAAGGCACAGTAAAAAGTATTACTGGCGAAATCGAATGGGATTATGTGAATGGCATGGTTAAACTGACGAACCCCTATGTACAAGGTGCTTGTGGTTTTTTAAAGCAAGCAGGATCTATTGATCTTGGCGATGTCAGTATTCAATCGCAGAATGATTTTGGTGTGGTCATGGTTGTAGCCTTAGATGATAAGCCACTTAAGGAGAGTAAGAAGATTCTCATTCAAACGGCAACAGATGATCGGACCTACGGATTTAAATTAAAGGATTTGGGTGATGGGCGAACAGAGATTATCGATGTTGGTCAGCCACCATTAATGGTGACGAATATTAAGGCTTCGGTCACTATTAAAAATCGCGTTGGCTGTAAGGTTGATGTTTTAAATCAAGCAGGCTATCCACGAGGTGATCAAGCCCAGACCAGTGCTGATCAAGGTAGTACCAAGATAAGCTTACCACAGGATACCATCTACACCTTGTGTACTTTTAAATAAAAAACCATTAGCTCACTTGCATGTGCTTGGCCTAGGTAAATATACCTAGCTCAGCACAGGCGAGGTGACTATGAGTGAGGCAGCAAAGAAACCCAATATCATTATTATGTACGCGGATGATCTCGGTTATGGAGATCTGAGTTGTTATGGTGCGACTGATATACAAACGCCGAATATTGATCGTTTGGCTGCAAGCGGCATTAAGTTTCACCAAGGATATGCGACAGCTGCAACCTGTACGCCCTCGCGTTTTAGCTTATTGACTGGTTCTTATCCGTGGCGCAATCCACGTGCAAATATTTTACCAGGTGATGCGCCGATTATTATTGACCCAGGTTCAGCAACCTTTCCTGAGCGCATGCGCAAGGGCGGTTATAAAACCGGAATCGTTGGTAAGTGGCATCTCGGTCTTGGTCAAAACGATTTAAATTGGAATGCCGATATTTCAGCGACGCCTAATGATGTAGGCTTTGATTATTCGTATATCATGGCGGCGACGAATGATCGAGTTCCCTGTGTTTATTTAGAAAATAGGAATGTAGTTGATTTGGATCCAAATGATCCGATTGAAGTGACCTATAAATGGGAAGAAGCTTATGAGGGCGTGCCAACAGGTCGGCATAATCCAGAATTACTGAGTATGAATTACAGCCATGGTCACGATGGAACGATTGTAAATGGTGTGAGTCGTATTGGTCATATGCGCGGTGGAGAGAAAGCCCTGTGGACCGATGAAACGATGGTTGATGTGTTTACCGAAAAGGCTGTGGATTTCGTAACGCAACATAAAGATGAACCCTTCTTTTTATATTACGCTTTTCATCAACCACATGTACCGCGCTTACCAGCACCACGTTTTAAAGGCGCAACTAATTTGGGTCCACGGGGTGATGTGATTGTTGAAATGGATTGGGCAGTTGGTGAATTATTAAATAAATTAGAAGAACTCGGAATTAGTGATAACACTATTGTTATTTTCTCAAGCGATAACGGCCCAGTATTAGATGACGGTTACGAAGATCAGGCCGAAGCATTAAAAGGAACACATAAAGCTGCAGGCCCACTGCGTGGTGGTAAATATAGTTTATTTGATGGCGGTACACGCGTTCCATTTATTGTCAGTTGGCCGGGTACCGTAAACGTAGGCGAATCCGACGCTCTCGTTTGCCAGCATGATTTCCATGCCTCTTTTGCTGCGATGATCGATCAGCCATTGGAAGATAATGAGGCACCAGATAGCGCTAATGTCTTATCTGCTTTATTGGATGCATCGGCAAAAGGCCGTGATGAATTAGTGGTCGAGGGCATTCGCGCGAAAACCGTTTTTCGTCAAGGTGACTGGGCTTACATCCCGCCATATGAAGGCCCGGCGATGAATGAACATACCAATACGGAATTAGGCAATGCACCCTATCCACAATTATATAATTTATCTTTAGATATTGGGCAAATTACCAATGTCGCCGAAATGGAAACAGATCGTGTCCAAGAAATGCAATCGAGTTTGGATGCGATTCATGCGAGCACCAGCACGCGCTAGGTGTGCTGATTACTGTATGTAGAGGACTGAAAATGAAAATTTTGGTTACAGGGGCAGGTGGAAATGCTTGCCAATTAATTGTGCCACAATTAATAGAGTCTGGACATGAGCTTATTGCATTAGATGTGCGAGCATTGGATTATGAATGCACCTGCGTGCGCGCATCAGTCTTGGATGAATTAATGTTGGCGTCGCATATGCAAGGCGTCGATTTGATTATTCATACAGCAGGAACAACAGACCATAGTCTTCCGCGTGCACCAGAAGGACCCGATCATTACCATACATGGTGGGAAATGAGCGCTCAATCAACTCATCACCTGTATCGAGCGGCGCTATTTGCTCAGGTGAAACGTGTAATTTTTTTCTCATCACAGGACGTCTATGATCACAAGAGCGGTTTTTTCGATGAATCGCATCCAGTCGCGCGCCCGGCAGGTAGTATTTATGCGTTAGCTAAAATATGCTCTGAAGATATTGCGGCTTATTATGCACGCGGACATGGAATGGAATCAATAATTTTACGACCTGGTAATTATACCGGATTACCGGATCCGAGCCCTGAATTTCTTGGTAACCGTTTGCGCCGTGAAGATGTTGCGCAACTGGTGATGCGTTGTGTTGATTATGCGATGGATCAACCGATTGAGGTCTTTAATGTGCTTGCTGGGAATCCATTTGTTGCAAGCGACCTAGATGACGCTCAGAACAACCCTCAAGCTTTGTTGGATCGTTATTATCCAGGGGCATTTGATCATATGAAGGCGCACGGATACGAGTGGCAGGGGGATATTCGCATTCAAAGCTGCGCTAAGGCGAAAGAAAAATTAGGCTACGAGCCGCAATTTACATTTGAGACTTATTTGAGTTCCTTGGGGTGGCTGCGTTAGTCATTATTGTATGAATGCATATCAAGTGCATTAATGTGTTCGCAGGATAAAATCGTCTTTAATAGTGTTTAATTTATGCTGCAAATGTTCATGTAATTCACTCGCAATATCCTGGTATTTGTCGTCGTGAATGCGGTTGTGCATTTCATAAGGGTCTTCATCAAGATTGTAGAGGCGATTGCGTTCTGGGAAATAATGCACGATATATTTCCAAGGACCATGACGGATGCCACGATAGTGCAGTTCATGGTGTTCTTTAAAACTAAAAAATGGACGATCGAATTGAAATAATACCGAATCAGTTCCATCGTTATCTATCCCACAGATAGTGTCGCTGCAATCCTGACCTTCGACGCTGTCAGGAATATCGATACCAAGCAAACCGAGTAGGCTTGGCATAATGTCAACACATGAAATAAATGCATCAGTAACTTGTGATTTAATTAATCCTGGGCAGCGAACTAGGAAGGGGATATTCGAGGATTCTTGCTCGGCGACTTCTTTATTTCGTCGTCCATGGCTACCCATCATGTCGCCGTGATCGGCAAAATAGAATATAATGGTGTTGTCTAGTTGTCCTTGGTCTTCCAATGCCTTGATAATACGTCCAACATTATCATCCATATTGCAAATTTGTGCGTAATAGCCTTGATGCGTTTTTATATAACCGTCAATTTTAGGATCATTTAAATCGACATTCGGGCGTAATTGAATGTCTGCATTTTCATAGCGTTGCATGTATTCGTCGGGTGCTTGATTTGGTGGATGTGGAGATTCATAAGACATCACATGAAACCATGGTTTGTCTTCATTGTATTCCTTTAACCAATCAAGAAACATGTCAGTCATGACATCGGTTTGATAACCATCCATGGTGTAGAGGGGTATCGGCATATCACCCTTGCCAAATTCAGTGTTAAATGGTCGGTTTGAGTTTTCCCAGCCCATCCAGTCATCCCAGCCAGGACGAAAATAAGGTGAGACAAAATGCGATGGACAGTCGCCGCCAGATAAATGCCACTTTCCCATATGCGAGGTATGATATCCGTTGTCTTGGAGTACCTGTGGCAGGAGCGGCTGTTTATTCGGATCTAATGGTTTAAATAAACAATTTACCCCGTGCGTGGATATATATTGCCCAGTGTACAGGGAGCCGCGAAACGGTGCGCACATAGGCGAGTTGGCATAGGCGTTGGTAAAGCGAATGCCTTCAGCCGCTAAACGATCAATATGTGGGGTTTGAACATTTGGGTCACCCGCACAGGACATGGCGGATGCGCGGTGCTGGTCGGTGAATATCCACAGAATATTTGGTTTTGGCATGACGGGATTACATCTAGCTTTTTGGGTGATGCATTAAAAAAACCTATAGCGGGATGCTATAGGTTTTTATTAAAATAAACTGATTGTTTTAATTAGTTATTGACAGGTGGCGGATTGGTGAAGCTAAAGCTGCCATCATCGTCAAATGGTGAATCGACGCCCATGTCACCATTTAAATCAGTGGTGGTGCCAGTGCCCCAGCAATGAAATTCACCCCAAGCATCGGTGTTGGTGGTTTTCGCATGAATAACCACTTGGCCATTTTCAAGGAATGCAAATCCGCTGGTGATGCTTAAGTCACCAGTAGAGCTGGTAATCGCACCATTTGCATCAACGTCAAAGGTAATATTGCGCGTTGTTGGAGTTTGCGTGGTTTTATTTAAATCACCGCCCCAGGTGCCCTGTAGTGCCCCTGGATTCGAAACTTTCACTAAAGTGCCACTGGCAGGTCCTGTAACATTGGCTGTTGCCTTGCTAGTAAATGTGCCGGTGAAATTAATGGAGGCACCGAATTCTTGACTCCATGACATGGTTAAGCCCGTACCGCCGGTATTATAAGTGCCACCGTTGTTAAAGAAATTCGAGGCAACTAAACCGCCAGTGCCATCACAAACGATATATTGTTCCGCTTGACCATTAATCTGTAGCAGCCATGGGCCTTGCATGTCAGCTTTAGTGACATTTAAGGTGCGGCTAAAAATAAAGGAGCCATCGCTGCTATTCGGCGAGTCTAAGCTTAAACTACCAGAAGCTGAGATGGTGCTTCCTGTGCCACGACAGGTTAATTCAACCCATGCATCTGAGCGAGTGGTTTTGGCATGCATAACCACAGCGCCGTTTGAAATATAAATACGGCCAGCAGTCAATGGTAATTGTCCGTCGGAACTAGTGATAACGCCCTCACTATCAACGGTAAAGCTACCACTCAAAATTTCATCAGCGTTAACTGAACGTGTCCACGTAGCATGCCATAAGCCAGACATAGCACTTGGATCGGCGATACGTTCCATGGTTCCAACAGCTGGTGTAGTGAATGTGCCTTCGTCACTGCTGCTGAAATTTCCTTCGAAATGAATATCGGGATTTCCAGTTTCTACCAAGTCCATGGTGAAATCGCCATTGGCTTCAAGATTATAAGTGCCTCCATTATTAAAGAAATTAGATGCATCAATAACGCTACCTTGATCATCAAAAACGGTATAGAGTTGTGCGCTGCCACCGACACGCCACATCCAATGGCCAGCGATATCAAGTGGCACTGCGAATGGGTCACGTTGGAAAATAAATGTACCATCTATGCCATATCCAGTGTCGAGGGTAAGATTGCCAGTCACCAATTGTGTGTCGCCGCTACCTGCACATGCAACTTCAATCCAAGCATTATTTAAATTAGTTTTAGCATGCATAACCACGCCGCCGTCAGCAATAAAAATACTACCGCTATTTAAGGTTAAATCACCACTTGAGCTGGTAATAAATCCTTCGTTATCGACTTGAAAGCTGCCCTCAAAAGTCTCGGATGTTCCTGCAGTGCGGATATAACGTGCATACCATAATCCAGACATGGCTGAGCGATCTGCTACTTTAACTAAGTTACCACTTTTTGGCTGTGTAAAAGTTCCGCTCGTTTCGCTGTCAAAGTTACCACTGAATTGAATAGGGCTGCTGCCTAATTGATTCCAGGCCATGCTAAAGTCACCATTTCCTGCAACTTGGTAGGATCCGCCGTTATTAAAAAAGTTAGAAGCAGTGCTGACAACGCCGCTGCCATCTAAAACACAAGACAGTTCGGCCTGATTATTGACCTCGAGAATCCATGCACCTGCAACAGATTGCTCATCAAATTGTGGCTCTGGCTCAGGCTGCGGATTAATAATTGCTAACAGTGTTGCAATGAGGGCAGCAATATAGGCAGCAATTCGTGGATTGCGTCTACCAAAAAAACGTGCGAATCGCTGAAGTCGTCGAATGAGCCATAATACATAACGAATAAGCATAATGTTATACCTCTGCCTGGGTGAAAATCGGCAGTGTCATAATTAGGCTTATACAACTATCAAGCGATTAGAGTCATTCGATATACGGAACAAGCATTGCTTGAGTGATTATTTGGAGATGGCTAGTACCTGCTCACTACATGCTTCTAATACGTTCGCGAATATCTTGTGCGTCCGGATATTTTTTAAGCAATGCTTCGTATATTTTCTTAGCCGTATCCCTGTCGCCGTTCTCTAGTGCAGCCTCAGCTTTGCTAATTTGCGTTTGCATATCCTTGTCACGTTTGACATCGTCTGCGCTGCGGCCGGCAAAACTTGCTTGAATATCTACGCGCCATGCAGCACCTGCATCGGTAACAGTTGGGTCGCCTGGACGCGGTGGTTTACGTTGTTTTACTCCTTTTGGTAAGCCGTCGACAATATAGACATGCCGCTCAAGGCCTTTGAAGCTGTCGATAATCACACCGTCTTTTACAGGTACACTTCGGTTTTCGAACATCACTGTTGCTGTTTTTGCATGAGCTAGGAAGGGGGCAGTTATTTTTACATTGTTTGCTTGATTCGGTTTAATATTAACTGCGATTAGTGCAGTGTTTTCTTTGCCAGCGCGACCGATTGCACGCACACCATTTTTCCCTTCAATTTTTAAGCCACGTTCAAGTTCAACACCAACTAAGTATTCTTCTATCTCCCTGAGTTCTTTACCAAGTTCGACAAAGTCGTCCCATTTTGGTTTCGCCATATCATAGTGGAACCACGTAATGCCGGCCGCACCAGCAACGATACACATGTATGCTTGCGACCAATTTTCTTCGCGGGTAATGTTACCAGGCGACTTTGGAGTGAATATATTGGGTTGTCCTTCCGTGCCTGAGCGACGCATGGCTTCGTTGGATCGCCATACGGTCCACAAGTTTTTATTGTTGGCAGTGCCTTCGACGGCGTAACGGTCTGCTGATAAAACATCAACTGCATCGCGATAGCGGTACATATTTGATGCACACCAGGGAATGACTAAGGCAGAGGTGGGATGATTGGGATCAAGTTCATGGAGGATTTCAGTGGCACGAGCAAGAACCGTAGGCTCAGATACGGCAGATGGACTAGAATGATCTGGCTCATCGCAGAGATAATAACTAAATAAAGCTGGATGATTTTTATATTTTTCGGCAAAGCGACCAGCGCTTTCTGGTGCGATAGCGCGCATTGGTGCAGTTAAATTAACCGTGGTGTACAGGCCGTATTTCGCACATTTATCGAGAAAGGACATGTCTGGTTGTAATAATTCATGTGGCAGACAGAGATTAAACGGCGAGTCACGAAATACGTCTGGATTACCGCGGTGGAAGCCAAGCATAAATGTCGCTTTACCATTAATATAAATAATTCCGTCAGCCCAGGTAACGACTGAGGGCTTTTGCTCTACCTTTGAAACAGGCTCAAGACTACCTTTACCACCTTTGAGGTAAACGACGAGATCATCGACAAAAACAGATTTGCCACTCATGTTTTGGGCTTCGAGGACAAAGCGTCGAGTCGAACCGGCTTTTTTATTAAATTCGTAAGTACAGTGTTTCCACTCAGGGCTAAGTTTGAACGCTTTCTTTTGGAATGATAAATCAACAATTGACGATCCGAGTGCACCTTTTGCCCAAAAACTCAGTACGTAAGTTCCGTCCTTGGGGAATTTGCGCACCCCGTCCCAGAATTTAATTTTATTAACAGCGAGTGGTTTCATTTCTAAAGCTCTGCCTTTACCGTCTCGTCCTGTACCTGGACGGCAAAGCAGTTGAAATCTATTGGGGTCTAAAGCCCAGGTATGATAGCCTGCTTCCATGCCGGGAAATTCTGGCAATAAAAACCCATCTGGTAATTCCATTTTAATATCGCCAACTGGTTTGCCATCGACGTAATCACGAAATGCTTCGGTTGGTCTTGTTGAGAGGCGGATGTTATCAAGATAAATGCCATCTTTTGATTTATCATGTTGATGACGGTTTTTCAGTGTGATTTCCAACTTTGCCATATTTTTGGTGTCTATGCCTTCGCCAATGCCAAAATTATTGCGTAAACCATCAACGCGGATGTGTTGCGTTGTTCGACCGCTGTAAACATTGTATTCAAACGACATAATTTGCCGACCTGCCGTGTCGAAAAATCTGAAATTTGCTAAGAGGACCATTCCAGGATTAATGACATCTATTTTAAAATGGCGGTAAGCAGACCAATCCCCTGAACATGTATAGGTCGATTTTTTACCGATTGGGATGAGGTAAGCGCCTTCACCAACTGTTGCATGTTTTTTGACGAGTTGTCCACCAGCCCAGCCTTTGGCGGATTCTTCAAAATCACAGAGTACTTTGTCACTGGCAGCATGTGCTAATTGTATATCTACAGTAATGCTAAATAGGGCTAAGAAAAAAATTGTGAATTTCATGTGCATCTCTTTCATTAATTTCAAAGTTACGAACGATCTGCCTATAAAATGCATTACTATACGCTAGTGACAGAGTGATCGTTTATCGATGCTAAATTACAAGCCTTCGATACTAATTCTAGAGATTTGTAGCGCTGGTGCACCAATGCTTTTCTACTGTTATGCCAGTAGTTAACAAAGAAACATTCAAAACCGAAAGAGATGCGAGTGTGTTTAAAGCTCAGATTTACAATGGTCGAGATATTGAGAGAAACGATCTTGCTCTTCTTCGCTCAAGCTGCTTCCCTCTTTCGGAGCATGAATTAATAATTCTGAGAACGGTTCCGCGAAGGCAGTTCCGATTTTTTTGCCCCAGTAGCTTCCTGAATTGCGTACATGGCGTTCGAACATATCTAGGTCATCAGAACTTTGCTGAGAGATAAATGGTTTAATCGATTCGAGTTTTATATCGAAGGTGTCAGAAATATCGACGACTACATCCGGTGTGAATTTTAATAAACGACCAATGGAGCCCATTTCCCAGGCATACAATTTAAGTGACATACCTTGTTGGAGGAGCTGTCTGCATGCGACGAAAGCAAGGCACGAAATGGAGTAATGTTCAAGGTGTAAATCGTTTGGTTGTTGGGTTAGAACAATTTCAGGTTCATAAGATTTAATAAATTCAGCTATTTCATCAACGCACGCTTGCGTGCGTGCAGCTTGCAGGCAGAAATATTTACCGCGAAAGGATTTCATGCCTTCGATTATATCATCATCTTCATCATTAAAATGAACGCGCGCATGGGTTGTGGTTTCATTGGTCCAATGATAAGACGGTTTTAGGTGTAAAAAAACGGGTTCTGAGGTTCCTAGCGCCTTTGCTCCTTGAGTGGATTCATTCTCACGAGTACTAAGAATGTCTTCATGGGTTAATTCAGAAAAGGTTTTATTTGGTGGTTGGTAATTATGGAAGACATACACAGAGTCGACAGCGACTACATAAATGACTTCCCAGCCCATTTTGATGTATTTGGCGATAGTGCCGCCTGCGCGGATTTCAATGTCGTCGTGATGGGCGCCGAAGGCGATGATGCGTTATGCCATATCTATTCTCTTTGTCTTGAATTATTTGAGGCAAACAACTTTCCCATCTTTGCTGCAGATGGCATGCTTGTCTTTTGTTGCTGCCATTCCGTCGTGACGAGGATCTACTGGGAGCGTAACACTTTGGTATTTTTCTGTGCCATCTTCGCAATTAAGTCGGTAGAGTTGTCCGGTTTTATTGTCATTCAAATTAACACTGGCTATATAGAACGTATTTCCTGCAACTAAAATGGCACGTGCGCGACTACCTTCAGCGGCTTTGACTCGCCAAGCTTGTTTGTTGCGATTTCGAAAAATCTCACCGCGGTCATTATAAATACCATACACATGATTCCCCTGAACGCTGAGTGATGTGCCTTTGGCAATATGTCGGCCTCTAGTGTCTTTATATTTCCACTGGCGTTGTTCTTCGTGTTTCCAGCCATAAGGGGGATTGGTGATGTCGACGGTAAAACCGACTGGACTACCCCACATATAATTACTGGTGACGGAGCTGCGTTCACCAGTTTTACAATCGAATTGATGAAGATGCATGTACAGGGTTTTACCATCGCTACTGAGTATTTCATTGGCTTCATTATCAATTTTACTCGGTGCTGTTTGTTCGAATGCATTGGGACGCTGTACCTGTTGTTCCCAGATAACATTGCCATTTTTTGGGTTAATGGCGCAGAGAAATATGCCGCCGTCAATTTCAGAGTGACGACCCGCTGCACAATATAATGTATCGTCTTGAATAAGTACGCTTCCGGGAACGGCCCAGGCTGATTCGATCTGACCGCGAGAAACAATGCGTTTGTCTTCGGGGGCAATGCGACGTCGCCAAACTAATTCGCCGTTATCTGCGCTGAGGCAATACAACCAGCCGTCGCGGCAACCGAAATAAGTACGACCTTGATAGAGTGTGGGGGGCGAATCAACGCGTGCACCTGCTTGAAAGCGCCAGCGTTCTTTGCCATTGTCATCGTTGAGTGCCACGACTTGATGCTGGTCGACGAGTGAAACCACGACTAATCCAGCAGCAGCAACCGGGCTAGAAATTTTGGCACCTAAATCACTGATCCACGCTTGTTTTAATTGTTCAGGAAGTTCATGCGTTGTTGAGCCAAAGCGTTGCGGTCCATTACGATAACTTGGCCAATCAAATTCGCTAATTTTTAAACTAGGTTTTTTAAGGAATGCAGTCCCTTTGATGAAATCAGGTGCTGATCGTGCGCGCATTTCTTTAACGCTTGGAATATGATCACGGGCTACACCAGAAGCACCACGTATTTGAGCAAAACACATGCACAAAGTAGTGGAACTATAAATCATACCATTAGCAGGCATATAGCCGAAGCTGCAAACATTGCGTACACCATGGAAAGAAAAAACTTTTTGTTGTTTTAAATCAAAGAAATCCATACCACCGCCCATGATATAATTAACCGTGGCGCGATGCGGGGCACAACGATGCTTTACTTTATATTCCATCAATACGCGTTTTTCTTTTACGCCTGTTCGTGGATTTAAGCCAACCCAGGATTCGCCGACGTATTTTTTTCTTTTCGGATCTGCATCATGGACCCAGGCTAAGCCATGAAGAAACCATATATCAGGACGACCGCCATGGGCTGGCAAGGGGTAGGCATGCGTCCACAAGTGTTTGCCATCTTTAGCATCGTAAGCGTGATTAAGGCCATCGCCTTTAGTTTTATATTGTCTGGTAAAAATAATGCCATCGCGGTATGAAAATATTTCACCCTGTCCAGGAGCTTGCCAGAGTTCCTTGCCAGTTTCCCGTTCTAGGCAAACGAGACTGCCATCGTAAAGACGGGCATAGATATGTTCTTCGCCAATCAGTCCTTCGCGACAACCTTTTTTATATTCCCATAACAATTCATTGGTTTCGGCATCGTAAAGTTTTGGTTTACCATTAGCGAGTAAATACACACCGTTTTTGTGTAGTGCTCTGGCACCTTTGCTTTTTCCTATCTCTTTGCCAGTCGTAGCATCAAGAACGACTCCCGGAATATAGAGTTTGGTTTTGGTGGCAACCATTGGCAAATCCATTTTAAAGGATTTATCATAGGGAATGTATTTACGCCAAATCTCTAAGCCATTGAACGCATCACGGGCAAGAATGAGTATTTTTTCCTCGGTTAAATTTCTGCCATAACTGTTCTTGATATTGTATTTGTAAAAAACACGGCCTCCGGCGCTGACCATTTTCATATAGGACCAGCTCACTTCATCTGTCCATGCGTTACCAGCTATCCAACGCATGGCAGTTGGCGGACCAACAAGTGTATCATTGGAGGTCATCGTGCGTGCAGCGTCATGACCTTTTTGTGGCCATTCATCCATCGCTTCTGGATAGGATTTTGTTAATTG
>JANQLF010000052.1 GCA_028280785.1 Planctomycetota bacterium | reverse complement strand
TAGGCACCGATGTGCTGGGTAATACCGCCGCTTTCCTCTTCGGTGATTGCAGATTTGCGAATCGCATCGAGCAAGCTGGTTTTACCGTGGTCAACGTGTCCAAGAATGGTCACCACTGGTGGGCGTGGTGCGAGATCTTCTTCTTTATCTTCTACCGCGTGAATGTCTTCGAGTTCGTCTTCAACGTCTTTGGTTTCTTTAATCGTTACTTCTTTTTTAAATTCATCAGCTAACAATTCGATAGCGTCGCGTTCAATGGTACTATTGACGTTGGCAACAATGCCGGTCATAAATAATTTAGCGATAACCACGTTAGTTTTAATGCCAGATGCTTCAGAGAATTCACGTACGCTACATGGAAGCGATACGCTGAATTCTGTGATATCCGAAAGATCTTCTTCTTCGGTACTTAACTTACGACGACCGCCGCGTTGTTTACCTTCGATCTCTTCTTTTTTATCTTTATCGTGCGAGCCGCCTTTACCGCGACCGCGTCCACGACCTTGACCTTGTCCTGGCATTGGTGCGCCTGGCATGCCCGGAGGACCACCTGGAATAGGTGATTTGCCTGGGCCAGAACCACCGCGTCCACCGTCTTTTAATTTACCGCGATTATCAATCGAACGGAAACCAGTACGACGACTTGAACGATCACGTTCTTTGGCGCCTTTAACACGGCGTGCCATGTCGAGGTTGCGGGTAATATTATCTTGAATGGCACGACGTTTTTCTTCATTACTTAAAACGTTGTCCGGATCATTTTTAACTTTTGCTGATGGTAATGATTTAATGTCGGCATCTTTAATACTGTGGTCAGATTTTTCAGCCGTGCCTCTGGCGAGTTGTGCTAATTTGCTACCGAGTGTTTTGGCCCGTTCTTCTGAATTTTCATCGTCATCTGCACTTGCATGGTCATCGTCTTCTTGATTTGGATTTGCACGTTGTTCTGCAAGTGCTTTTGCTGCTGCGGCAATTTTTGCTGCACGCTCTTGGCGTTCGGTCATTGCTTTGGCAGCAGATTCTTTTTCTTTATCAAGTGCTGTTTCGACTGGCTCTTCTGGCTCAGCAGGTTTTTTCTTGGCTAAATTGCGCGTAATGATGTCTTTCACATCGTCCTGCGCTTCGTCCGTTGTTGCTGGTACTTCAGGTATTTCTGGTTTGGCTTCAGCTTCAACAGGTGCTTCTTCTTCCACAACTGGCGTTTCAACAACAGCTTCACTTGGTGCTAATTCATCTTCTTCAACAGTTTCAACAGGCTCTTCTTCAGGTTCTTCGTCGCCGGCTTCAGACTCAAGACGTTCGCGCTCACGTTCACGACGTGCTAATTCTTCTTCGTGTTTGCGGCGTTCTTCATCTTGTTTTTTCTTTTTCTCAGCCTTGGCTTTAGCTTTAGCCTTTTCTTCCTTTGCTTTGCGCGTTTGCGCTGCTTTTTTCGCGGCTTGCGAACGCTTATGCTTTTCTTCGTATTCTTTTGGTACGATTGGCTCGTGTTCAGAACCATCGACACGTTCCCAACCGGCGCAGGCCAAGATGCGGTTCACATCTTGCTGTTCCAAATCGGTTTCCAAACCGTCAGGCAATTCAATGCCGAGCGCGTCGGGGATATCCTCCAACAACGGTTCGGGTATTAATTGGTTCTCTTCAGCGAGCGCTTGCAACTTCATATAATCGTTCTCGATTCTCGGTATATTGTACTAGGTTCGGATTTAACAAGTCGATGAACCCCCAAAAATACAGGGGTATTACTCGTTTTCTCCTTCAGAAGATTTAGCTTCTGCTTCAGCGTTGAGACGCTCAAGCTCAGCCAAACCAGCTTCTGCAGCTGCTAATAATGCATCTTCTTCAGCAGCAGATTCAGCATCTTCCATCTGAGCCAATTCTTCACGTTTCTCACGTGCTGCGATTAATTCGTCGCACTCTTCGCGTTGCTCTTCAGTGAGTAAGGCGCTGGCGCGATCAATTAATTTTTGCACTTCGTCTTCATTGGCCTGATATTCTTCAACTGTTTCCAGTACCGAATCAGCTGTTTGGGCAGCCAAAATTGGTAAGCCGTTGATGTGGTTGTCGAGCAAGATTTCACGTTGGAAATCGGCTATAAGTCCCTCATCAACAAGTGTTTGTAATTCGTTGTAGGCGTTGGTACGGGTTTCTTGAATTTGATCTTCACTAGCCACATCAATACGGAAGCGCGTTAAACGCGCACTCAGACGCACATTTTGACCAGCTTTACCAATAGCTAATGGCAATTGATCTTGGCTTACGGTTACCAAAGCGCGATCGCGGAATGGGTCGTAGCTCACGCGCAAAACGCTGGCTGGTTTCAAACTGTTAATGATGAATTGCGCAGGATCTTCTGCCCAAGGAATAATATCGATGCGCTCAGAGCCGAGTTCATCCATGATCTTAGTGATGCGACTACCACGCATACCAACGCAGGTGCCGACTGGATCAACGCGTGGATCCAAAGTATCGACGGCGATCTTGGTGCGACGACCAGCTTCACGAACACAGTCTTTGATCTCGATGACACCGTCAGCGATTTCAGGAACCTCAAGGGTGAAGAGCTGCTTCACGAAGTCTTTGTGGGTGCGGGAAAGGACGATGCGGATGCGTTGACCACGCTTGTCGACCTTGTGGATCAGGGCACGAATGGTTGCGCCAGGGCGATAAACTTCGCCAGGAATTTGTTCTTCAGGAAGCAAAACCGCTTCGGTGCGACCGAGGTTGACGATCACGGTGCGGCGCTCTTTGTGCATGATGGTGCCACTGACAACCGTGCCGACACGATCGATGTAATCATCATACAAAATGTCGCGTTCACCTTCACGTAAACGCTGCATAATTACCTGTTTAGCGACATTAGCCACGATGCGACCAAGGGTCTCCAGGTCGACCGGTTTGTCGTCTTCATAGGCGCGAATTTCGCCAGATTCACGATCAATCGATAAGGTGAATTCACCTTCAGCATCAAAGCGTTTTTGAGCGGCTTGTAACAAGGCCTTCTCAATATCTTCAATGATCATCTCTTTATCGAGGCCGCGGTCACGGCTGATCGAGTCAACAAGGCGCATAAATTCCGAAGAGTCCATATCCAGTCCCTAAAGTCTAATGGGTATAAAAAAGCGGGGCGCTTACCGGTCAGAAAACCAGCGAGCGCCCCGTTTGGGGAGCGGAATACTATGACGAAGTCTATGGAGTCAAGGAAATAAGAGAGGGGTAGTAGATGGGACTAGTTACTAGTACTAGCCACTAGAATCTAGTACTAGTAATTAGTCCGAGGCATGCGCCTCGGTTATTTGAGCTAGCTTTTTGGGTCCTTTGAAAAATTTGCATTTTAATGTGATGTGTAGGTATGCTTTTGCACATGTCAGTTTAGTTTTCTTGTTATAACGTATATAATTTATACTTTAAAAGAAAATCGGAGATTTTAATGGTTAGCGGAAACAAACCAGCAGAGATTCCATCGAGAGTGGAGACTCATCGAAAAAGATGGCAGAGTTTACATCGAATATGGTGGTTTTCTCATTATTTGATTGGAATAATAAGCATTGCTTCTGGTGCAGCAGCAGCAGCACAAACGATAGAACCAACTTGGCTTTGGGGAGTAATTGCTGCGACAACTGCAAGTTTTGTTACATTTTTGGGTCCTATGCAAAAAGCACGACAATATCATAGAGCATTCCATATTGCAGATCAGTCTTGTTTAGAGTTTGAAGTTGGAAAGATTGATGCTCATAGACTTGTTGAAGAAATTGAACGTGCCCGATTTGTTTCTATAGGTGAAGATAAGAAAACTGAAAATGTATCTGCTTAAGATCGATAAACTTATTTGGTTTAGTGTTTGTAAGCTGTGTCTGACAACCACCTGAACCTGCGACCGACCTTAAACTAGTTCTCCATTTACATTTAGCTTACCACGAGTGCTCGTTGTAAAGCCTGCCCTGCGGCTCGCTGCGCTCGGGCCTGACAACTGCGCGCACGCGGACACTAAATGTATAAGGAGAACACGTCATGACTCATTTCACCAAACTACGTGTCTATAAACAGGCGCGAAATAATTTAATCGAGATTGCAAAAATATGTAAGCACACTCGTGACTTTGGCGATATAAAAAATCAAATTCAACGAGCGGCAATTTCAGTAATAAGCAACATCGCGGAGGGCGCAGGTAATAATACCGCGAAACAAAAATTACAATTTTTTGGTGTTGCTCGTGGATCGAATAACGAGGTGCTTGCCCAGTTGCAAATCCTTCACGACATCGGCGCATGCCAAATAAATGACGACTTAATCGAAAATATAAATTACACCGGAAAGATGTTGACCAAGCTAATTCAATCACAGCGCGAATAGGTGAACATCTCCCCGGGAACGCGAGTGTCCCCACTCGCATGTTTAGTTTTGGTTCTAATTTTTATTTGGTAACAACTATTTCTACGGTGTTCCCAGATTCTACTTTCTGTTCAACGCCTTCTTCCCAGTCGCTGCTTTTAATTTCAGCAATGGCCTTCTTTTCAGCAACACGGGTGATAGTCGCTTTGCATATATTGTCGCCGTTCTTTGAAATGAGGATTTTGTCGCCGACACGCAATCCCTGCTTCGAACCAATATTAATGTTTACCACGCTTTTTTCACCGTGAGTGAAGGAAGTGACTTTGCCATCACCTTGTTGCACATCTTTAGTGGTAGCTGGTGTTGGACTTTTGTTTGTTGTTGGTTTAGTGGCCGTAGATTGAGTGACAGCTTTGATTTGCTTATCTAAAGCACCAAGTGCAATTTTTTCATGTTCTGCTAATTCACCATCTTCCATAAACGTAGCTTTTAGTTCACTGCGCATTTTTTGTAGTTTAGCAATTTTTTCAGCTTGTTCCTGTTTTTGTTTGCTTTGACTTAAATTCTGTTCAAGCGCCGCGATTTTCACATCGAGCGCCTTGATAGCCGTTTGTTCCTCATTGCTGAGTTCACCATCGCTCATAAAGGTGTCGCGTAATTGTTGTTTGAGCTTTTGTGCCTTTTCGACTTCATGGCGCATGGCCCATTTATTCTCGTATTTGGCTGCTCCTTCGGCGTGACCGGCTGCTTCGTAAGCGCGTTCTAAGGTGAATTCTCCAGGGCTTTTATTCCATTCCTGTATACTTTTGTTGAAATCCACTATTCCTTTGACACCTTTCCAACCATTTTTTTTATCTAATTCTTCAAGTGTTTTTATGCGTTCATCCATGTTCCAAAATTCTTCAATTTTCCATTTACCATCTATAAGTAACAAACGTTGTGCTTCGGTTGGTTTTGGTAGACCTTCTAATGAAAAAGTTATTTGTTTGGTATTATTATCAATATGAACCAAGCTGTACTTTACTTTTTTCTCAAACTCAATTAATTCGGGTGTGTAACCAATTTTATATGAATGTTCGAGATAACTAGTTGCAGTCATTGATCTGATGGTGTCTTTATATGCAGTGCATCTTAATTTAACGATGGCCATTTGTGCAACGATATCGAGTTTATCCAATTCTTCTTTTGTTGCCGTGCGAGCGAGATGTAGAATCTTTTCATAAAATGTTTGAGTATCTGGAGAGTACATTTTGTAGAGTTCGATATAATTCCTGTCATTATGGTATTTCCTATAACGCTCAAATGCTTCTTGGGCGGTTTCCTGAGCAAGAGCAAAAGGAATGAATAGTAGTATTATGATAAATCGCATATCTTCATTGGACACGAATCTCGCGATCAAACAAGTAGAATGTACGTAGTACGTAGTAACAAGTGCGAGACGCATTGGTTTAGTGCTTGATTGCTACCAAATTCTGTGTCAAAAGACTTGTGAAAATAAAGAGCCTTTTACTTGTAAGCAGGGTGATAGTGATCTACAGTTTCCATAGATTAATAGATTTGCGGTTTCCCTGTACCAGGTGATCTAGGGAAAGTTTGAACCCTGATCCAGGGAATATGGAGGTACAATGTCCGATAAAGTCATCTGTTATGGCAGAATAAAACCGGCCAACCTTTTTTCCTTAGAACTATACTGTAATCCCTTTTATTTTATTGCACAAATGAAGGACGAATAATGGGACATGCTATACAATGTATGAATTTTGAATCGGGTGATGTGTCATCAATTGATCTTGATAAAATCGAAGGCGTATTGGAAAAATTTGATATGACTCTTACACCTCGATATGAAAATGAAATAATATTGGACGGTAATACGGATGGTATCAGTGACGAAATATATATTTACTTCAATGGTGACAATGCCGTTGAACTTTCAATTGAACGACCTGAATACGGCGAAAGACTCTTTCCTTTTCTCTATGAATTGATGGCCGCAACTGGCGTATTTGTGCTTCCGGATTATGGTGGGACTGTACTCGGATTATCGGATGCTGTTGATGATAATAACCTTCCAGACGAACTAGTTCCTGAACTCCAAACCATTAATAATGCTGCGGATATCCAAAAGATATTCCAATGATTACAAAAGGGATAACAAAACGTTTCATAAATTGCGAAGCCACGCTTGCGCGCAGCTTCGCTGACCTGGTGCGTTAAGCGAGTTACTGATAATGTCACTGTACGATGACTTCTATCCTGATCCGAAGGTGGATTGCATAAATTGCGGACATGCAATTGGTACAAATTGGCAGTCGAAAGATCTAGACTGCATTCTATTTACTTGGAAGCAGGGTATTAAGAATCCAATACCCAAAAAATGGGATGCTGAAATTAGACCGAATTTAGATGAATATTATAAATCTGAATTACCTGATGGCGAATATGAAATTTATACGAATTGTGAAGAATGTGGGTCTTGGAATGTCGCAATGATAAAAGTGAGGGATGGAATCTGGAATGAGACAATTCAGCAACTCGCCTAACAATGCACTCCGCTGATCTGGTGAGTAAGGCCACAAGGAACTTTCGAATATGGGCAAATTTATTTTTGATAATCATGATTTTGGAATTGATGAGGATCGATCTAATTGGTCGATTCAGAATGGGATACTTTCTATAGAAATTCGCGGTGATGATAGTCGTGTTGATGCAATTGATGAGGACAGCGAAATTTCTTCATTGCTGTATGCGCCATATTTTTATGCCAGGGGTTTACCTGTCGAAGAGAGGTGTGAAATTGAGGTAACAGAAGACATTTTAGATGAATATGATGTTGCTATGTATGCTTTGGAGCATTACGATGTTTTACCATGTTCTATAAATTTGGGGCCGAAAGGTCTGAGGATTGAAGGGATCATGGAACAGGGTGGCTTTGATTATCCAATAAGATTCGAAATAACTGATGAACGAACTGATTTAAACGCTGGCTAACAGAGCGCATAGTACTGTTGATGTAATTAAGATATGAAATTAACCCTATCAATTAAAATGGATGAGATTACTCAGTACGATGAGTTCATGGATCGCATTCATGATGGTATGGAAGAAGTAATTGAGGGTTCTTCTAGCAAGAGAGATGGTGACCGCTTATTGGTAATCCTTCATGGTGCTGAAAAGCAATCGTCTGAGGAAATACTGCAGCGTTTGAAAGATGTCTTTGGACCAGAAAGAGATATTCAAGAGATAAAAGAAGTGGACTTTTGGCTGGCACCGTCAAATAGTCATTAAAACATGAAATAGTGTGTGATGATAAATTTTATACGAAACTTAAGTGATAAAGCCGAATTCATTTTCGTCATACTGGTGGCATTTGGGTTTTTTACCTATGCAGCCGTTGCACATTTTTTGGTATCACCAGGACGTATCGTTCAAAATGACAGCAGCTTTTGGGGCTTGCTGGTCTATGAGACTATCGCGCTGACAGTTCTGGTGATTTTTCTTAGAATTAGAAATTATGACTTTGCAAGCCTGGGATTACAATTTCGTTGGTCTGACCTGCTGATAGCGATTGGTTTGTATCTTGCATGCTATGCTCTGTATATTCCTAGTTGGATTATTTATTCGCATGTATTTCCAGACTCAGCTCATCAGTTGGCGTTTACAGCGAGCGCACGATCACAAATAACCTTGTTGCCGATAGTCTTGGTTTCCATTCTCAATCCGATTTATGAAGAGCTGCTGGTACTTGGCTATGTGATGCAAAAATTGCGATCCAATAAGTATATCTACCTCGGTTTGGCGGTGAGTATCTTTATACGCGTTGCCTATCACGTTTATCAAGGCCCCATGGCATTAATCTTTATATTTCCAGTTGGTTTGGTCTTTGGCGTTTGGTATTTTTATCAGGAGCGACTGTGGCCAGTAATTTTGGTACACATGGCAATGGATTTCCTTGGTCTTTATCAACTCATAGAATAGGGGTTGGCATTTGCTGAAAGTTATGGATTATAGAATTGCAAGACATTGTTGATTTTGACGCTAACCTGTTGGCTTATGTATTATGAAAAACATTTATAAACTAAGTATAATGATTGTCGTAATAGTGTTTATTTGCTTGTCTGTGTTCAAATCAGATCCAGATATTTCATATACCCATAGACCGTTTAACGCGTCTGAACATGCTGCGGGATTACCGGTTTTCCCTGGTGCAGAAGGATTTGGTACACGAACGCCTGCTGGTCGTGGAGGAAAGCTAATAGAGGTTATCAATCTCAATAATGACGGCCCTGGAAGTTTAAGAGACGCACTGAATAAGAAATTTCCTCGAATTATTGTTTTTCGAGTAAGCGGCATCATTGAACTGAAAGAAGAATTATATATTGATAGTCCGTTTGTTACTGTAGCTGGGCAAACTGCACCTGGCTCTGGTATATGTATAAAAAATGCGGGGATTGCGATTACCTCGCATGATGTCTTAATTCAACACATGCGCATTCGACCTGGAAATGAAGGGGATGTCAATCCAGAAAATAACGATGCTATTTCAATTCTTGGTCAACATGACGGCATAGATGGGGCCTATAATATAGTACTCGACCATTTATCTATTAGTTGGGGTGAAGATGAAAATGTCAGCACATGGTTTGGTCCACATAACATTACTATTTCATGGTCGATTATTAGCGAGGGATTAAATAAGAGCCGGCATAAAAAGGGCGATCATAGTTGCGGGCTTCTGATTGGTAATGGATCTGAGCATGTATCGGTTCATCATAATGTTCTTGCCCATAATCACTCTCGCAATCCGTTGATTAATAACGGCGGTACTCATCATTTTATTAACAATATTGTTTATAATTGGGGCGGTCTTCCCTCAGAAGTATTTGATACCCATTCAAATACATTTGTTAATTTCATTGGTAATCATTATATTGCCGGACAGTCAACGTGGACCCAACCACATGAAGTCACAATTGAACATGGGCAGCCCAAAATATTTGTAGACGATAATATTGCTCCTCATTGTCCACCTGAAGAAAAAAATGATTGGGCATTAGTCTCTCTAGATTTTGGAGAACAAGGTGTTGCACCAGAATCATACCGTTCGTATGAAAAGTTTGAGGTTCCATTGAATGTTGATCCAGCACATCAATTGCTTGCGCAAGTATTAATGGATGTGGGCGCATCACGTCCAGAGCGCGATGCTGTTGATCGGCGTATTGTTTCTGATGTAAAAAATGGGACGGGTGCTGTTATCGATTCACCACAGGAAGTCGGCGCTTATCCCAAGTTGAAATCTGCCAGTGCTCCACCTGATTCTGACCATGATGGCATGCCGGATGCATGGGAGATTACTAATGGACTCAATCCTCATAATCCAGCAGATGGCAATGGAGATCTTGATAAAGATGGGTATACGAATGTAGAAGAGTATTTGCATTTTTTACTGCTTCATAAATAATTACTCGATAAAGATATGAGTGAATTAAATAGCAAAAAAGACATTAAAGATAAGTTGGTGAAGTGGTGCGGAGTCATTCCTGAACGTGGTGCTTTAAATACACAAGAATTATATCGTCGTGAATATGCGCAGCATACCGAAATAAAATTAACCTATGAAGGTGAAGTTGGTGAACGTATACCAGCTTATCTGCTCATCCCACGTGATGAGTCTAACACAAGACATCCAGCAATTTATGCGGCGCATCAGTGTGCTTGCCAATGTGATATTGGAAAAGAACAAGTCGTTGGTAAATCGCCAGCTTGGCCAGATCAAGCCTATGGTTTAGAGTTAGTCTTGCAGGGATATGTGGTCCTCGCACCAGATGCTAATAAAGTTGGTGAACGTTGTGATGTGAATTTGCGACAAGCTTGGGAAACAGCGAGTGATGGTGAGGGCCAGAAAAAATGTTGTACAGCGCCTGGCGGTCCATGGGGACCGATACGTTGGAAGCCAGTATTTGATGTTATGCGGGGTGTTGATTATTTATGCGAACTCGATTGTGTAGATCAGCATCGTATCGGAATGATTGGGCATTCGATGGGTGCGGATTTAACCATTTGGGCAATGCCGTTCGAGGAACGTATTAAAGCAGCAGCTATTTCTGGCGGTGGTATTCTAGCGGATGATTGGTTCCCTTATGGGGTGCCTTATGAAGATATATTAAGCTTAATTGCACCACGTGCATTTTTTGAATTTACGGAGATAAAAGATAGAGAGGCCTATGCAGTTAAGAAAAGGGCTATACATACACGCGTTAGAAGTATTTATCAAGCTAGTGGAGTGATTGATCGACTTGGCTATATGGAATTAAATTGTGAGCATTCATTCCCGACTGAGGCACGGCAGGCGGCATACGCATTTTTGAAAAAACATTTATTCGATGGCTGACCTGGCTTAATGAAAATAACTTATTATGTAGCGATGAGTACAGACAATTTCATAGCCCGTGATGACGGTGATGTTTCCTGGCTCGATGAGCAGGGCATTGATATGAATGAAACGGGTTACGATGAATTCATTGCTAGTGTAGATGCTCTGGTTATGGGTCGTGCGACGTATGACTTTGTCTATCAGTATGGTTCATGGCCTTACGGCGATCTGAAAACATGGGTGTGTACCAGTTCCGAACTTAATGTTTTAGAGGGGGCGCAGATTAATGTTGCGCGTGATATAGAAACGGTGATGCGGGAAGCAAAAGAGAGGGATTGTAAACACATGTGGTTGGTCGGTGGCGGCGCCTTGGCGTCAGCGTTTTATGAGCAGTGCTTGCTTACCGATTTGGATATTTCTGTTATGCCCTGTGTGTTAGATGCAGGGATACCTCTTTTTGCGCGGCAAACTTTGAGTGACTTACCAATGGCACGTAAGGAAGTCCTTAAAAACACTGGATTTGAGCGTTGGAAAATAGAATTATTGCACGAGTAAAGATATTTGTGTAAACAAATTTAACAGTTGTAGTCGCTTGGATGAATCTAGTCTCTCAGTAAAATGAAGCACAGAGTTTTGGGAGTGAGTAATGAAATTCGCGATGATTACCGTTTGTATTATGCTTGTGTGTAGTTGTGTCGTAGCTAAGTCACATTTAGTAAGCAAGGCAGACTTTGAGAAGATCACCGCAGGCATGTTTGATCCCGCTAAATACGACAAGCGTGGCAGTGGAACATCGGCAGGTGGTGACGAGCAAGAGTTCAGTGTCACCTATGAACCGAAAGATAAAACTGCTGCCTTGCATTTTGATTTTGCTGCATGGGAAGCGTTTTTAACTTCGCGCGATAATTTCAATGGTAAGGGTAAGGGCGGCAGTCAGGGCTTATATTGGCGACAAACCTGGCGGAATAATGCGAGATATATAGTCATTGAGGCCGTAGCAATGAAGAACGATAATATTCGTGTTGTGTATCGTGAAATACTACGTTGAACATGAAGTCACTAGACCGTGTTGCGTGGATTTAGCCACTAGCCACTAGTACTAATTACTAGGCGCCAATTTTAATAATTCCTCATCCAGTTCATACGGCACTGCGTCTAAAATATTTTGCAATGCAGTTAAGCGTGCTTCGGTTTTTTCGTCGGCTTCGATGACGGACCAGGGTGCAACGGGCGTATGCGTTTGTTCAAACATCAAGTCTTTGTACTTGGTATATTCATCCCATAAATCTTGTGCGTTTTTGTCAACGGGTGTCATCTTCCAGCGTTTGAGCGGACTGCTGGCGATATCCTTAAAACGACGTGCCTGTTCTTTGCGGCTAATCGAGAAATACAGTTTAATTAAGTAGGCCCCTGATTCGACGAGCATGTTTTCGAATCCATTGACCTGGGTCATGTAAATGTCGTATTCTTCCTGAGTGCAAAAACCATTAACCGGTTCAACGACTGCGCGGTTGTACCAACTGCGATCAAAAAAGACCATTTCACCGGGCTTTGGTAATTCGTTGACGTAGCGTTGAAAGTACCATTGACCGCGCTCTTCGTTGGTGGGTTGGGGAAGGGCAACAATGCGAAAATGGCGTGGGTTGATGTGTGCGGTGATACGTCGAATGGCGCCACCTTTGCCGGCAACATCGCGACCTTCAAAAATAACGATCACCCGTTCGTCATGTTTAATCACCCAATTTTGTAAATGCACCAGCTGTTCTTGTAAGCCACGCATGTCATGTTCATAACGCGTCATTTTCAATGCTTCAGCAAGGTCGAGTTTTTTCTGAGCTAATAAGTATTTTTTCCCAATTTTAGTATTTAAGAGTTCGATGTCTTCATCGCTGAGTTTTATTTGAGACTTAGACACTTATTTTCTCCCTGCTTTGGCATTGCGGTAGTAGCGCACCACCACATTCGGGTCGGGTAAAAGCGTGACTTTAGATTTATCTTTTTTTGGATAATCGAATTGTGAGAGGACGTAGCGCATGCTCTCCAAGCGCGCCTCGCGTTTATCATTGGTATGAATGATGGTCCATGGGCTAAAGGTTGTATGTGTTTTAGAAAACATTTGCTCTTTATAATAGGTGTAGTCATCCCACAGTTCTTGGCCGCGCAAATCAACCGGGCTGAATTTCCAGCGTTTGAGCGGATTCTCTAAGCGTGCAGCAAAGCGCTTTTTCTGCTCTTTGGCACTGATCGAAAACCAGAACTTAATTAAAACAACGCCATCTTCATAAAGCATGTGTTCAAATTCAGGAACCTGCACCATAAATTGCTTGTATTGTTGTTTATCGCAAAAACCCATGACTGGTTCGACGACAGCGCGATTATACCAACTGCGATCGAAAAAGACTATCTCGCCAGGATTCGGTAATTCTTTAATATAGCGTCTAAAATACCACTGGCCTTGTTCTACTTCGGTTGGCTTGGCTAAGGCAACCACGCGCATCGAGCGCGGATTGAGGTGTTCAGCAAAGCGTTTGATGCTACCGCCTTTGCCAGCGGCGTCGCGACCTTCAAAGATGATGGCAACGCGCAGGCCTTTTTTGGAAATCCATTGCTGCAAATTAACAAGTTGTGCTTGTAAGCCGACAAGCTGTTCTTCATAGCGCAGATTACGCAAATATTTTTTCATCGAATCGCCATTGGATTCAGCAAATTCGATCAGGTCATCCCTGCTTTTAGCCGCAAGTAGTTGTTCACGCGTAAACATTGGCAGATCCTTGTATCATCAATGGACTACCAGCAGACTACTAGCACTCGCTACTAGTACTAGTCTCTAGTACTAACTTCTATCAAAGTTCGCCTTCTTTTTTCAGCACTTCGTTTTGTTGTCGCTTGAGTTTAAATGCCAGGTGTCGACGAAAGTCTGGTACCTGCAAGCGCAGTTCGCCGCCTTTGTGATCGATGCGTGTTTCTTCGATAATGGTGCCGAGGTTCGCGTCCCACCACTCGAGGGTCATTGTTCCAGCCTTGGCATTGTTGCTGATGACCACGGATAAACCTTGGTGGAGTGGATGTTCGCGACCGTGGTTACCCCAGTTGTAATCAATTAAATAGCCGAGGATATAACCAGGCTTAGCCCAGGCGCGTGACCAAATAGTTCCACCAATGGCGTTATTGTCTTTTTTGCGAATGTCTAATTTAACGCTGCGGGCTTTTTTGCTACGCAGGTCTTCACCCTTAACAAAATTATTCATTGCACGAAAGGGCAGCCATAAATTTTCTTGGTCGACCCATTCAAACCACCACAGGTGTGGCGAGGTGGCATGACCACTCATTAAGGCGACCCAAAAACCGGATGCATGCTCTGCATGTAATTGCGGAATCGGACAGGCGTCCCAGTTGCCGCCGAATTCAGTGACCACGACTGGTTTATTAAAGACCGATAAACCACGGTGTTCATGCAAGGTGCTATCGTGTAATAATTTTGGTAGGAAGCGTCGTTGATGATAGGCATCAATGGCGATGACATCCATTTCAGGCATTTTAACTAAATTGCGATCGGGCACATTGTAATCGCCGCTCCAATGGGTGGCGCAGGGGTGGGCATAGTAATTATCTAAGCCATGCCAGGCATCGAAGGCTTGCTTATGCCATTTGATTAAGCCGCTGCGCGAGCCGCGAGTTAAATTCATTTCGGTCCATAATTTCCAACACAGTATGCCAGGATGATCAGCATAACGCCCCACAAGATAACGACGTAATTTTTGTTGTTGCAACATGACTGTGGTGTTGGTGAACATTTCAGCGGCGTTACGAATTGGACCACCATTGCGTTTATTATAAGGATTATCTTTCCATTCAGCATCAGCGCCGGTCGATGCTTGGCCGTGATTGTTAATAACTAAAATAATGCGGATGCCGCGTTCCCAGGCATAATCAAGAATTTCATCAACGCGTGCGGCATTGGCTTCGTGATAAGCGCCAACGCCATGAAAACCTGGCCACTCATTTTTCCACTCCAAAGCTAAATTCCATGAAGACATCCAAATTTCGGCATTAGTGACGCCAGCACGTGCACAGCGATCGAGAAACGATTTATACGCATGCAGCATGCGCTCTGGTGTAGGTTTAGATTTGGTCCGTGCAGTGCCGCGTGGGTCGGTAACGCTGCGAATATTTATGCCGATTGGCCAAACGAATTCTTTTTCCTGTGGACCAAACGAAAAAAAGCGCGGGTCCACTTTATCAACTTTAACATAAGGATCGAAGTCATCACCGGTCACATGTATCGGTGGTAATTGTAATCGACGAAGAACTGGCGCGCTTTCGTGCTTTGACCAACGGACTTCCAGATGAGCCTGATAGATACCGGCCTTTTTGGGGCGGAAGCGCGCGGCAAAGACAGGCGGCGCACTTGGGTGCGCTGTTTCAGTGCTGCCGCGATCAACGAAGTGCATGTCTTGCTTATAAAATCCAGGAAAGCGTAAGACTTCACCGTCGCCGTGTTTGATAATTAAATCAACACTACACTGCTC
>JANQLF010000004.1 GCA_028280785.1 Planctomycetota bacterium | reverse complement strand
CGACGCAGTGAACCCTTTACACTGAGCACGTCTGTTAAGGTCAAAGATGTAGAAAGGAGTAGTTAGACGTTGGTAACAAAGGCCGAAGGCTGGAAATCGACTAATAAAGTTAACCGTAATTCAGTGAAAATGTGTTCTGACAAAGATGGCTAATCTGAATGTCGGATTACAGTTGTCAGCCTACGGTCTACTGAATACAGAGAGCAGATCTGCGTAGGCAGTAGTCTGTAAACAGAATTCAGACTTTGAAAACTTTCAAAAAAATTTTGCCTATGTTAAATCATAAAAATGTTTTCATCGCACAACCGCGAGTGAAGCCACTCGCGATCCCAGGGAAGGGTATTCTGATAAAATGGTCCAGTCTGAAATTCTGATTACTGCTGTCAGCCTACCGCCTACAGCATTCTGATTTCCGATTAAAGGAACTTAGCGTCCCCAAGTCAGATACGACGCACCCCAACTAAATCCACCGCCAAAGGCAACTAAAAATACTTTGGTGCCGTCTTTTAATAAGCCACGTTCTTCGGCATCAGCGAGCGCCAATGGAATGGTGCCAGCGGTGGTGTTGGCGACTTTATCGATATTAATAATAACTTTATCCATGCTGACGCCCATGCGTCGGGCAGTGGGTTCGATAATGCGTAAATTTGCTTGATGGGGCACTAATATGTCGACGTCGTCTTTAGTGATGCCGATTTTTTCCATTAAATTAGTTGAAACTTCGGCCATGCGTCGAACGGCATGTGGAAATACGGTGCGGCCATCTTGAAAGACAAAGTGATCACCATTGGCTAATTTTTCCGGTGTCGGCGGGTTAGCGCTCCCTGAGCAGGGTAACGATAAAATCTGAGCACCAGAACCATCGCTATGCAATTCAAAATCAACGATTCCTGGTCCATCTACTTCGCCGGCCTCAACGAGAACGGCGCCACAGCCGTCGCCAAATAAAATGCAGGTATTGCGATCTTTATAGTTCAAGACGCTCGACATGATGTCGCCGCCGAGGACTAAAATCTTTTGCGAGTGTCCGGATTCGATAAATGCTGTCGCGCTGCTTAGCGCGGCAACGAATCCGTTACAGGCATTGGCGAGGTCAAAGGCAAAGGCTTTTGTCGCACCGATGGCATCTTGAACAATGTTGGCAGTGGTTGGCATCAAGTAGTCGCCAGTGACAGTTGCAACGATGATGCCGTCAATGTCTTCGGCACTAACGCCAGCTTTTTCCAAACATTGTTGGGCAGCAGGAATGGCAAGGGTGCTGAGGCCTTCGCCATCTGCGACGATGCGCCGCTCTTTAATGCCAGTGCGCGAGACAATCCATTCGTCGTTGGTGTCGACCATCTTCTCGAGGTCAGCGTTGGTTAAACGTTTTTCAGGGACTACAGCACTAACAGCAACACATTTAGCTCGGGCAGCTTTTGGCATCTGGGCTCCAACCTCTGTTTCACCTTCCATTTAAGCATGGGGGCATGAGCCTAGGTGCAAGGTTAGTCTATCATGGGTTACAGAGCCTCAGAGTGCCAGCTTGCAACGCCAATCCTGATACAAGGATACGCGGCCCAGCCTAAGGAAAGTATTGATGAGTGTTCGCGTTCGTATCGCTCCGAGTCCTACCGGTGATCCTCATGTTGGCACGGCCTACATTGGCCTAATCAATTACTGCTTTGCCAAAAGCCAAGGCGGTCAATTTGTGCTGCGTGTTGAAGATACCGATCAAAGTCGTTGCTCTGAAGCATCAAAGCAAGCAATCATGGATAGCATGCGCTGGTTGGGACTCGAATACGATGAAGGACCTGACATCGGTGGTGATCATGGTCCTTACATTCAAAGCGAGCGTGTTGCCCAAGGCATTTATAAAAAATACGCCGATCAATTAGTTGAGCAGGGTGATGCCTATTATTGTTTTTGCACTAGTCGTGAATTAGAGGCAATGCGCAATCGTCAGCGCCAAAATAATGAACCGATTATGTATGATCGTCGTCATCGTGGTTTCCCGTTGGAAGAAGCTCGTGAGCGGATTGCCAATGGCGATGAATATGTCGTTCGCATGAAATCACCCTTAGAGGGTGAGCACGTGTATAAAGACCGCCTGCGCAAGCAACCAGTGGTCAAGGCCTGGAAAGAAATAGACGATCAAGTTTTATTAAAGGCTGATGGTTGGCCGACCTATCATTTAGCTGCCGTTGTTGATGACCATTTAATGGGCATCACCCATGTGATTCGTGCCGAGGA
>JANQLF010000015.1 GCA_028280785.1 Planctomycetota bacterium | reverse complement strand
CGACCTCGCTATTAATTTCTGGCCATGGCTCTGCGCAAATGGGAATTGCTTGGGCGGCTTGGTGGGCAGCTGAAAGCGGTTGTTATGAGGAATTCTGGGCAGGGCAGGGCGCAAGTATTGCCAAGCGCCAAAATGCAGATGGCAGTTTCAAGGCAGCGCCAACCGATGGAAAAAATCCAGGCCATACCGAAGGTGGTGATTTTGCAAACGCATTTCACGCACTTATGCTCGTTGCTGATTATGGTGGCTTGTCGAATAGCCGCGTACCACGTGCGGACCCTAGTCGATCAATATTTTTAGCTCAGCAATATTTAAAAAATAATAAAGATGCTGAAATCCCTGAATCTGTTAAGAAATTATCTGAAACAGAGGTGCAATATGGTAACTATGATCGGCGACCATTGCTTGAGCAAATCGGGCAAGTTGTTGAAGAGCTGAGTGCGAGTAAAGATGAAAAAGAACTACGCTTGATACCCGAGTTAATTAATGCGGCCTTCACCGGTAAGGTACATGTGAGCCCGAAGAAAGATAAGGTCGCTGTAGTCATCGATGGCAATTTCGTCTTTGTAAATCGTGTTATTCAGGCTGAGCTGCTTATTTCAAATGAATCAGGCATTTTCCCAAAAGAACAGCGTGTTATCAAGGCCAAACCAACAATGAAAAAGTATTTTCAGAAGAAGAGTATTATAAAGATTAATAAAGATGTTGAAATCCCTGATGACCTTGACTTAGTGATCACTTGGATTGTCGGGGGTAAGAAGGACGAGAGACGATTCAAGCAGGTTGTGAAAATGCCGGTAATGGAGTGATTTCAACTTATATTTTTCCAGGTATTTAATTTATCTAAGATATAGTTATAGATTATAATTGATTTCTCTATTTCTTCTGTCCTGTTTTTTTGGTTAAGCTCTATCAATCTTTTTAATTTTTCAATTTGAATGATCAAGGCTCTGCTGAATAGAATTGTTTTTTTGGCGTCGCGTTTTTTTAAGCTATTTTCACGCGCGCGGAATAGAATATATGCTTTTACTCGGATGCAAAATATTTCATCTTCTCTGCTGATTTTTTGTGCTTCCATCAGCTCTAGTGAGACAAGTGATTCTATGAACTCACCCGCATTTAATAAGTAGATCGCATCATATTTGTGTGAAGTACAGGCGTTCAATGTCGTGTTAAGGAGGAGGATCGTTGCTGTAATCAATGTTCTTTTAAATGCTGGTATCATATACAGTCAAACGACACAAAGATAATCTGGTTCAAGTAAAAAATGCAGATAGTTGATATGTGGTAGTGGAACTGTGTTGATGCCAAGGATTTATAGGGTACCTTGTGATGATGAATCTGAACATCGATTTGAGTGCCGCGCTCGCCTTAACTTTTTGCTTCATTATGCAAATATCGATGTCGATTGTTTTTGCAGAGGATCAGCTACAGCTAGCGGACAAGCACAAAGCTAGTGGTAATTACAAGGAGGCCGAACGCCTCTATGCACGTGCCATGATAAATTATGCGATTGATGGCAAGGCGGAAGACCGTGAATTTTGTCGTATTCTTAAGGACTTGGCCGAAACGAATTTATTGCTGCGTGAGCATACTGAAGCAGAGGCCATGGCTGTGCGGGCTTGTGATAAGTCTAGAGCGATTCTTGGTGATGAAGATCAAGTCTATGCCCAGAGTCTATCAGTTTTGGCAAGGGTTTATTCTGCACAGCGTAAACATTTTCAAGCGCGGCAGGAGATGCTTAAGGCGACACATGTCATGGTTCTTGCTGTCGGTGAAGCGCGTCAGGTTTATCGAACGACCCTTAATCACTTGGCAGATGTCTATTCACGAGCAAGGATGTATAAAGAGGCTGAACAACAATTGTTAAAAGTCGTGCATCTACAAGCTGCGGTTTCGGACGGTGATGCAGCTTATGCCCGTTGCCAGCTTCGATTGGCGCAGGTGTATATGCACATGGGTCGCTACGATGCTGCCTTGCAATGTTTCGAGCTTTTTAATGGCATTCGCAATAAGGCTGAAAAAACGCATCATATTTTTGCTGAAGGTTTGCGTTATCAGGCCAAGCTGCATGAACAAATGGGCTCGTTTGACTTGGCGGTTACGGTTGGCAAGCAGGCGCTTGATACGTTTACTTTGTTGTATGGCGGTCAAAATTGGCATGTTAAAAAATCGATAAAAGACCTGGCTTTTTATCAGAAACAGCAGTCGCTGATGAACAATAACCCATTTGAGGGTAAAGAACCGACGACCGCCGTAGAATATTACAAACGGGCCAATTATTTAGGTCGTATACGTAAATATAAAGAGGCTATTGCTGACATTGAAGAGGCGATCAAGTTAGACCCTGCATCGGCAAAGGATACTGGATATTATTTAATTACTGATTTAACTCAAAAGAATAAAGATTGGGTATTGGAGAAAAAGGCTTGTGAGCAATGGGCTGCAAAATGCCCTGATTATTCCAAGGCGGTGAATCATTTGGCCTGGCATTTATTGACCAACGGAGACCCTGCACTGCGAGATCCAGCTGAGGGATTAAAATATGCGCTCATAGCTAATGAGCAATCTGGTGGCAATGTTGCAAATATTTTAGACACTTTGGCCTATGCTTATTTTTTAACCGGTGATGTTGAAAAGGCGATAGCGACACAGAAAAAAGTTTTGAGTTTAACTGGTCGTCGATCAGGTAATTGGACTGAATTTCATCAACGCCTGCTTGAATTCCAAGCTGCACAACAGTCTGAATAATTGAATGCCTACATTACGCTTCACCCCAAATATCCAACGGCATGTCAATTGCGAAGAAACAGTGGTCGAGGGGTCTACAGTCCGCTTGTGTTTAGAGCATTATTTTTCCTATAATTCACAGGCACGGTCCTATATTTTGGATGATCAGGGGGCTTTGCGAAAACATATGAATATTTTCATTAATAGTGAGCAAGTCACCGATAGGAAGGGATTGACTGACAGTGTTGGTGAAGCAGATGAATTATACATAATCCAGGCGCTATCAGGAGGGAATTAAACATGCCTAAGATTGCTGTCTCGACGCGTAAGGGCTTGTTTTTCATCGACGAGAATAAATCCATTTATCAATCTGCATTCTTAGGTGACCCAGTGTCACTATTCTATAAAGACCCACATAGTGGAATAATGTATGCTGCGCTCGATCATGGGCACTTTGGTGTTAAATTACAACGTTCACATAATGGCGGTGTTGATTGGGAAGAATGTGGGTGCCCGGTCTATCCTGAAAAACCTGATGATGCTGAAGACGATAAAAATCCCTGGTCCTTGAAATTGATTTGGGCTTTTGCATCAGGTCACGGTGAGAATGCCAATCAACTGTGGTGCGGTACTATTCCAGGTGGCCTGTTTTTATCGACAGATAATGGTGATACGTGGTCGCTCAATGAATCCCTATGGAACAGCTCGCAGCGAAAAGAATGGTTTGGCGGTGGTGCCGATCATCCAGGTATTCACTCCATCTGCATCGATCCTAGAAATGAGAATCATATATTTGTTGGCGTTTCGTGTGGTGGCGTGTGGTTTAGCTCAGACGCAGGGGAGACCTGGGCACCTCGTGCAAAGGGGATGCGTGCCGAATACATGCCACCTGATCAAGCATATAATGAAAATATTCAAGACCCGCATTGCATCGTGCAATGCAATTCAAACCCAGATGTTTTGTGGTGTCAGCATCACAATGGCATTTTTAAAACAGAAGATGCTGGGATTAATTGGACAGAGATAAGTGATGTTGATCCTTCGACCTTTGGTTTTGCTTGTGCAGTTGATCCAAGTAATGCTGATAAAGCATGGTTCATTCCTGCGATAAAGGATGAGAAAAGAATTCCTGTCGATGGCAAATTGGTGGTAACCTATACACAAGATGGTGGGAAAACTTTTAATTCTCTAGCGAACGGCTTGCCGCCTGCGCCTGCTTACGATCTCGTGTATCGACATGCGTTGACGATAGATGCTTCTGGCCAACACCTTGCATTTGGGAGTACGACAGGCTCTGTATGGTCGAGTGAAAATGCAGGTGACTCCTGGACTCACATTAGTGGACATTTACCACCCGTTTATGCAGTTGATTTTTTGGGTTAAAAATAAAGCCAGTGCAAATGCTCTGGCTTTTGGGTTTTCAAGTACAGGTAGAGCTTAGCGTGTTCTAAACGTATCGATGCGGGGACCTTTGGCCTGAACTTGTGGTGCAACTGGCGTGTAGCCAATATCGGGAAGACGTTTACGCACATCGATATCAGCGGTTTTCCATTCTTTTAATGCAGCTTTGTATTCTGGTTTTAATTGGTCGATTTTGTGACCAAGGTCCATGTGTAATTTCCACATAGCTGCGGGAGATTGTGATGCGAATTCAATGCGACCAGCATCACTTTCAAATCGTTTAATGATTTTTGAAGAGAAATCATAAGAGTTTTTTAATCCTTCTGTTAATTGGAAGCGCGGTACATTTTCGTGATACATGATCATGGTTAAATATTCGATTAATTGTTGGCCTCGGGTATGTGATCTAAGACGAACCGATGCAGCTAAACCGTCTTTATGCGGTAGGAATATAGCTTGCTCCCAACCTTTTTCCCAAGAGTTCTTGCGTGCTCGCGTTTGCCAGTTGAGTAAGCTATCACAGCCATTTACCCATGATTGCAGTGTCCAATTAGCGGGTTGGGTATTGGAGAGATGGATATGATTAGCGGCACCATAGGCGCTGAGATACGATTTACCCCATAATCGGAATTCGTCATGTTTGAGGCGAAGCTTCTGAGCATTGGTTCCGCCTAAACATTCCCAATCCATGGTGCCCCACATTAAATTACGCCCGAACTGTGAGTAAGAAATATCGCAGCGATTCATAAATTTTGCTTTGCCTTTGACGTCTTGAACAGCGTCGTAAAGCAGCATGCCATACCAACGCAGTGCCCAATAATCACTGGTTTCACGTGGTTCATCTAAAATCCAAGGTGTTTGAACTTTTGGTTGGTCTTTGCGGAAATAGATTTTGTTATTCATAAACAGATGGAAGAGGGTGCTATGCCAGCCTTTGCTGTCGGCATGCTTGGCAAATGCTGCCATTGGTTCTTGAATGCCTTTAATATATTCTTCGGTAAATGCTTCATCAGCCCAGTAATTGCTCTTGTAATGATCTGGCAAGTGCATTGGCCATCCTTCGTTGAAAGGTAGGTAGGCAATGTCTACTGGTTCACCGGCTCTCGGTAAATCTTTAAATAGACTGCCGTCAAATAATGGCCCGAGTTTTTCATCTATGCTGGCGAAATTAAGTTTTCCATCTTTTGCCCAAATACCGCGTGCAGTGCATGACCAGCCATAAGGGAGGGCATTGAGATTGGTGCGGTATTTATGTGCTAATCTATAAACATCATGATTGGCATGATTGTACGAATTCATTTCTGGTACAAACGAGAGTTTGTTTGGAAGGGTGAAATTCCAGACCGTTATCTCAATTGCTATATCGAGTGTCTTGCCACCTGAGGTGACTGTTAATGTACCTTTTTTCAGACCAGGCTTTTCATCATGTGGCACATAGACTTCACAAATAAGGCTATGGCTTTTTTGATCAGGAACGGTGAGTTTACCGGCAGTTGATGGAATTGTTACAGGTCCCTTAACGGGTAACAATGGATCAGGCAATATATAATGGTCATTGGTGTCGTAGGGTTGCTGGTCAACATAGGCGAACTCAAAGAGTTCGACTGTGATGGCAGTTCCTGGGAATGTAACTTTAATATCAGCTTCGGTTTTTTCGGCCTCTAATAAGATTTGAAAAAAGTTGAACTCATTGCGGCCATTATGAAGGCGAATTTTCTTCTCGGTACTTGAAAAGAGATGGTTGTTATATTTATAACCTGGTTTTTGCTCAGGGATCATCGCCCCGGTTTGTGGATGAACTTTGTCCATGAGGTCGATGACAGATATTGTTGTGTTATTGAGCGTTAATCGTGAATTTGATTCAGCAAACGGCACTGCTTTTGAGTCAGGTATTTTGTAGGCAGGTTCTAAGTCTGAAAGCATAACATCGCGTTTAAATGTTGGGCCCACATTGCCTGCATTATCAACGGCTTTAATGTTCAGGGTTAATGTTTCACCGGATTTAAATGGAATATCGCGAACATACATGCGACATTCAGCGCCAGTTGTTACGGCCATAGGCACTAAATAACGTGGCATTTCAGTGACCTTACCGCTGCTATCTTTGTAGCTTACTAAATACCCAGAAACACCAGCTGCACCGTTGTCGGCAGGTGTTATCCATTTAATTAATGCTTCTCCTGGTGGAAAGTCAGCGGTATCAACACTGAGTTGACTAACGGCATTGGGTGCTTCCTTGTCTTCGCCATTAACCCATATTTCCAAATAGGGAGGGAATTGACTGTCTTTGGAATAAGAGAAACGATTTGGGTTCGAGTAATATTCAAATTTGTCATCGACGTCTTGCCATTCGTGTCCAACTTCATCGTAACAGAAGAAGCCTGTGCTCAGTCCAGCAACACGGGCGGCAACAACATTGGGATCAACGGCAACTGATTGCCAGCCATCTTCATTGGGCAAGGTGCAGTCGGCGAATTTCCAGATAGTGTGGCCGCGACCCATGACCACATCCATTACCGTGGAGCCTTCATAAGCCCAATTTCTTTTCCCGAGTTCAGCTTGGTGAAAGCAGGGGGCTCCATTTACTTCAGTATATTCTTTGCTTGATGAGCCTTCTTCCCATTCCGCGGCCATCGATGAGACGCCAACGCGATAATACGGCCATTTCGGTGATGCATTTTTCATGTGCAGTAATGCGCCGGTTACGACTTTTCCCTTCAGTGCGGAATCATCTATATCAAAACACGAATATTCAATTTGTCCTTTGAGTTTCCATTTTTCAGCTTTGCCGGCGTTGCCTTTAGTTTCACCTTTATAGGCAGAGAACCAATCATCTTTGGTTATGGCAACTTTGATTGGAGTCCCAGCGGGTGGCCAGGTTGTTGTTGGTTTACGCAATGGTCCATCTTTGTATGCAGGATTGGCTGGAATGACAATTGTCGATGCATCTGGCCAGTTATTTCGTTCAGCATTAAACTTCTCAGCTTGGCTCACTTTATTCTCTGCAGCATGAAGGGACGAAGTGAGAAGGGCTGCTGATAGTAAGGCTGTGGATAGAAGGGTTTTCATATCATACCTTTCAAGATATTCCAAAAGAATCATAAGTGTAATTCTTGGTATGAAATAATAACGACATAATTCGAATTAATGACATGTTTTTTCCTAGCAAAAACGATCATTAACTTAGCATAATTAATCTAAATTACAGGATTTACGCTTTAAAAAAGTTGAGAAATAAATTTTGTACATATTTCAATTATCGAAATATATACAGCCTTATAGAGCAGGCTTATGCTTCGAGCAAACTGGTAACAGAGACTATATTGATAATTGTATAGAATGGACGAGTCCAGTGAAGTCGGTCACTAAGATCAGATCATCTTCTATAATGCAGCAGTCATGAGGTCGTGGAATATCCAAGGTCACATCGCAACGACTTTTCTCAAATCTACTGTCTTCCTTGCCAATTGTTTTGACAACATTGAACGAATGATCGGTAATTAAAATCCTGCCCTGAAAATCAGGTATGATGTAATGATCATTGCCAAAGGTGCGGATGTGTCGTGGTGAAATAGTATCAATAACGATTCGCTCAATAAATTGACCATCAAGCGAGAGTAATTTGATGCATGAATGGGCATCATATTTCTTTAAAAGCTCAGGGTCTTGTGATGACAGTTGGCACTCAGTAACTGCCAAAACTTCTTGACCATTATAGTTGACAATTGCACAGCCGTGCGGATGTACGATGCCGCTTTCATCGTTGCGAGCACCGCCAAAGGTGCCTAAATCGTTCCCATCAGCATCAAATACACATATGAAGAATGAGCCGTAGCCATCGGCTAAATAAATCCTACCATCACTGGCAATCGCACAATTTGATGGGGACCAATTAATGGTCCAATGTAATTTATAAAAATCAGCCTTTTCAATATGCCAAAGTTTCGTGCCATCTTCTTTAAATAAGGATACGCCTTTTTTGTTATCAGTATGTAAGAGACAGGATCCGTGGACGGGGTGCTTATATAATTCCAAGCCGTGCGGAAATGCTAGAGCGTCCGATTTAAATGTTGAAATGACTTTGCCATCGATATCACAACGAAGTATGCATGATTGAGCGCTATTTTCGCAGGCGTTCTGAATCAAAATGTAACCATCGTCAGACTGCACAATGCCGTGCAGGTTGCCCAATTCTGAAGTTGTTTGCAGCCAGTCGGAGCGATGTTGGAGGATGAAGTCTTGCGTTGGTATGTCGAGTTGATTCACAGAGCCTCCTTGGCTTAATTCCGGTTTGGGTTTTCGCATTGCCAGTCATAGCCTGAAGCTATCGCATGTGATTGTATTAATTCATATGGAATTGTACAATTCGCTCAGTCAACGTGTGAATCCTGAATTGATGATTGGCTAGACTACTTGTTCAAGGATGCGGGCTTTTAATAGCTCAAACTCCTTGAGAGACAGTACATGTTGTTCGCGTAGGTGGGCTATATCGAGAACTCGTTCGACGGTGCTGTGAGTCGAGAGCTTGGTCGCTGTACAATCATCGGTTCTGTATTGTTCTATGATTTGTTTAATTTGTATAGGGTTTTTTATACCGCTGATAGATATCGATTTGAGCCCATTGCTTTTCGAATTCAATTTGACCGTGCCGGTTCCTCCAGTTTCGATTGAGATGATCGGAGACACGAAAATGGATAAGACATCGTGATGTTCCATGTAGGTTTCATTTTTGAACAATAAACCTTCTCGATAAATGGTTTTATTATCGTCAATAATTAAACATTTACGCTGGGTGTCGATCCACCAGATTGCTAGCAATACTAGGCCAAGTCCGGCAACGGGAATTAACGAGCAAAAGAGCCAGAATTGCTTTGGTGAATCTACATACATGCACGCTCGAAATGTTCTTGCTGAAGTAGTCATGATGAACTCCTGATTAATGGGTGGCGACGGCTAGGTGGAAACCGCTTTCTTTGGTGAATAGGTTTTTGTTAGTTAATTTTCCAAATTTCATTAAATTTTGACCACGGACAAATAATACGATCCAAGAACTGTTTACACTAAAAGGCAAGTAAGACCATTCGCCGATACTGATATCAGGATGATCAGAACCAGATTGCGGTAAGCTCATTATTGGAGAGATAGCGCCATCAATCATGATATTTAAAGTGCGACCTGCTAGAATATTGGTTAATTCACATTGTGTATCTTCGAGGTCTGATTGAGAAATTGAATCGGGGATAGACCCATATATGCCGGCAAAGATATCCAGGCGCAGTTGTTGGGTCATGAAAATAACAAATTCACCTTCAAAAGGTTCGGATAAATTAACCCATGACCAGGTAACGCTTGTGTTCATGCGCATGGGCATCGTCTCTAATATTTTTACGCGTGGAAATATGCCAAACGTTTCGAAGGTCTCTTGCACAGCCTCTTCAATAGCCTTTTCAATTGCAGGCTTTTGAGGTTCATAGAGTTCACTGTGGTGGATGAACTTATTTCTGAAATTCATGGATCTGCCCATGATGTATTCCTATAGATGAATTCACCTAATGAGCAGCAAATGCCAGTCCAAACGACAGAAAAACAGGAGATATGTAAGCTGTTAATATGACTATAATTATATAATGCAAATCGTGAGGCTTGACTGACAATTATGGTGCAGCTGCCATTTCTGTCAGGACATAATTGGTTGGAGCTTATCAGCGTTTGTTGAGTTTCACGCCATTCGTAGTGTCGCTGTTTTATAAATGGGCTAATAAAATTCGTCGCTTGAATGATGTAATTTGCGTTCCATATAAGTGTGATCATAAAGTTTAGGTGGTACTTCACAGGCATTGTTAACGGGTTAGATTGCCCGCGGTTTTCAGCAGTAGAACGTTGCGGTGCTGTCTCAACAAAGAGTGGGTGTCTATGAGTGGATCGACAGAGCTTAAGCAAATACGTCCGGATAATGATCTTTATCCTGTTGCTACACCACTTATTTGCATCATCGTATGGGGATTAATTATATTTTTCGCTCTCAAAATAGTTCCCGTTCGAGAGACAGAAGAGTCTTTGCGAAATGCATTAAATGACTTAACGATTAATCCAAATGTAATGGATGGCTTAGAGAAAGTCGGATATCATGGTTGGGAACTAGGTGGCATGGTTCATTGGGTATTTATTGGTGCTCTATTCATGATGACCGTTGTGTATTCATTTTATCTATCAGCGATTTATTTGGTCCAATCTCGTTTGCTGTGGTGGAAATATGCGTCAATGCTATTCGTGCTGGTTATTTTTGCTTATTTTATTGAGAGAAATCAAGGCAATGGCCATTTAACTCCAGTATATCCTATGTATGCCTTATGTAGCGTGGATTATATCATTGCTAGAATCGATGTTTTTTTAGCAATATATATACTAACCACAGTGTTCGCTGTGAATCATCTACATAACATTACTTTGTCTAAAAATAATAATTTGGTTGCGTTGCGCATGCAGGCGCGGGTATTGAATAGCTTATTTTTATCATGTGTAATAGTTTTGGTGTTTGGTGTCGTGCAAATGCATGTATTTTTTGAATGGATTCTTTCGTTCCCATGTGAAAAAGACGGTAAGAACTTATCGCATTTGATACATGTCCCAGGCATAACCCAGGCATTTTCATTGGTGGCGACATCTCTCATTGTTGTGTTGTTCTGGCCTACATGGAATAATATTAAAAATGCTGAGCTAGAGCTGTTAAAGACTCAATCAAATAAAAATCATCTAACACCAGCCGATGCAGATCGGAGCCCGTATGTTCCTGAAGAAAATTCGGAGCATAAGGTCACATTGACATCAGAACCGTGGAAAATGTTGATGACGGCAAGTCCGGCAATCATTGCCTCCATTCTCGAACTCATGCTCTAAGGAGACTCCTGTGAAAAATATAGTAATCTGTGCTGATGGCACATGGAATGACCCAACTGATGAACAGCCAACAAATATATTGCAGATTGCACGTGGGATTGCCCCAGTTTCTGGCAATACGCGACAAGTTGTATTCTATGATTGGGGTGTAGGTAGTTATTATAGTAAAGTAGGCGGCAGTGTCAGCGGCGTGGGTTTAGAGAAAAATATTATGGATTGTTATCGCTTTATAGTCCACAATTACGAACCCGGTGATCGCTTATATTTCTTTGGCTTTAGTAGAGGGTCGTTTACGGTTCGTTCATTAGGCGGATTTATTCGTAATTGTGGTATCATTAAACCCGGTCGCGAACACTTAATTGAACATGCATTTCATAAAATCTATAAAAATCGCCGAAAAGATCAAAGACCTACGGCGCCGAAGCCGACCAGGTTTCGTAAATACCATGCATGGGCAGATAAGACCGAGATTCATTTTATGGGTGTTTTTGACACCGTTGGCACCTTGGGTTGTCCGGTGAGTTTTTGGGGATTACTAGATAATGATGCGCATGTGTTTCACGATTCCGAACCGAGCAGCATAGTTAAAACAGCACGCCATGCAGTGGCCTTAGATGAATTGCGCGCAGATTATGAAGCTGTTCTTTGGGACCCGAAGGATGGTATTGATTTACGTCAGGTATGGTTTTCCGGTTGCCACAGTGATGTAGGCGGTGGTTATGATGATGATCATACGCTCGCTGACATTGCGCTGCTTTGGATGATGAATGAGTCGGTACAAAAAGGTCTGAAGATCGATTCGCATATGTTACCAAAAGTTTCATCGGCCAAAACCAAGAAGGCGAAGGCGCATAATGAATACAAGAAATTATGGAGATTGCGAGGTGCTGAAAAAAGAGAGCCGCATCTTGGTTCTCTATTCCACGAATCGATCAAGACGCGCTATAAAACAAAGCCGTCCAAGGGATTTAAACGTTATTTAAAAGAGCATGGCTTGACTATTAATCAAGTTAATTTTGTGAGTTAATAGCTGTTACGGATATCTTGATCAGTGGTGCGGCGGTAGGTTTGCATAAAGGTGATGCCAGGAGTGAGCGTTTGTATCCAACTGGCAGCAACATCGTCTGAATAATGGGGGTCATGAATGGCCAGTGTTTCTAAGAGCGCATCGAGCCAGAGTTCGTAGTCTTCAGTGCTGACACGAATGTCCTCTTGGTGTTTAATTGCTAGTTGTTCAAGATAATCGGTTGCTTGGTGATTGATGCTGTAGCTCATGAGGAAGTTAATGGCGTCGCGTAGCATTAATTTTTGTCGTTCCATTGAAACGTGAGTGAATTTCTCGGCAAATGACGCTGATTTGGCAATAAAGAGATCGTAAAACGTGTCAAAGAAATGTGGGTTGCTGCCAATAGCGCGTTCATAGCTATCGTTAAACAGTTCTAGATGAGACATGGATACATTCTCTCTGGGTCCTTTGAGGATCAGCGTTGAGTTTAATGTTTATATATACGTGCGCAAACTTTTGTTGTGCTCAAGCACCGGTGTTGCTTAGTCTGTGTGTAGCGTAGTAAGTAATTGGTGCATTAACGCTAAGTTTGGTGGCGTATTTTTGAAGATAGAATGAACAAGGGTTAGGGGTTCGATGACGTGCGTTTTTTACGACGTCGGTGCAACACCGTTTTGCTTTCCTTTAAGGCACGTTGCGTGGTGGAAGTAGAAAGATTTAAGGCTTTGGCGAGGGAACGCACTGTCCAACGTTTTTTGTCAGCAGGTGGGGGCGAGGCGATGACCTTCTTGAGGCGTTCGATGAGCTCCTCGGTAATTTGTGTGCGAGGGCGGCCGGTCAGAACACCATAGTCATTGATGTGCGCATCAGTATTATTTCCAGCCCAGCGCATACGCCATTTGACTACCGTGTTTTCATGGACGCTTAAACGATGAGCGATGTCGCTATTGCTGAGACCTTCATTCAAGAGTAGGACGATCAGTGCCCGGCACCGCAATTTCTCGGCTACTTTTTTACTGCCAGCAATTCGTTTAAGTTGTTGGCGTTGTTCATTATCCAAATGAACGGGTGTGCTTTCCCAGGGCATAGGCAATAAGCTCCGTTACTACAACGCAAATGCTCATTTATTTAGCACATCGGATGGATGTGATTTTGTATTATAATAGGATAGTATATATAAGTTGTATCCTGTTCAAGTGTTCTATATGTATTCAAAATTAATTTGAATACGTAGTCGCGTTCTCTAGCATGAACAATGATTTCTTAAGCAAAATTATGGTGCTTAGATTGATGAAGGGGAGTGGCATGAACCGACGAGATCGTGATACGCCATTGTCAAAGGAACTCGAAGAAATGGTGAAGGCATTCCAGCGGGACCAAGAAATGAAACGTCAATGCCGTGAACGTGATCAGCAGCAAGCCCATATATCCGGTCGGCGTCGAGAATAGCACTAGACAAAAACACCATGACCTAACTCAACCTTGAGCCAGGTCTGTGTAATTCAGGAGTGTGCGTTTTCGTTAGCCGTGTGAAATCTAAATAGGTGAATGTCAGCTTGTCGATGCTATGACAATTCCCCACTGACCATGAAAAATAAAGATGATATTATATGTTATTCTATAAAGAATTTACCATATATTATTGGTTATTTACAAAATTTTGGAAAAATGGCCAATATGGTAACACTATGGACGTTATCGGTCGCTGATGTTATTGAGCTGCCTTCGCATCAATAATTTTCACCCCACCACGTGCACGTAATTCAACCGATTTAATTGACGGTGCAGTATTGCAAAATTCACCGAGTTGCTCCAGCTGCGTAGATACAGGATCACTGGGATCGATAGCGTCTTTACGGTAGCGCCAGTGAATGCGTGTTTCATAGCTGTCATTTTTAGGTTCCCACTCTGCCTCGAAAACATCGGGCAAATCGAGGGAATCGCCGCTAAATGGTGAATTGGTATCCATAAAGGAGGCACTGGTGGTTGCCCAGTCATGGCCATCGTCCAAAGCACGCATTTCAAAATCAAAGGGTTCTGCAGGATTGCGATTCATAATGACTTCGGCGCTCGGTGCCGTTGGTGTGCCTTTTAAAACCATGCCGTAAACATGCATCGGCGCACCGATCCACGCATAGCAGCGTGAGCGCAATAATGCAGAGTGATGTTCTGGCGTGCTTAAATGTAATTGACTTTTAGGTAGGGCGCTGGCGTAACGAGGCGTCCAGGCGATGACAATATCACCAACGTCCCAATCTTGAATGGCGGTATTGTACATGCCGCGTAACCAAGGAGCCGTGTGAAAGGATCCATTCGTTGAAATTAATTGTATTATTTCATGACTGCTGCCGTCTGCTTTCATAAACAGGAACGTATGCGTTTTATTTAATTGCGAGATATCGTTGCCAAAACCGGATACATCAGCTAAATCAACAATGCCAAGGTGCGCATTAGTAAGCGTGTCATTTAAAACAGCGACAGGTCCAATGGGTAGTCGCACCACATCATCACCAACAAAGACATTATTGGCGACCGAGCCGAGTAAACTGCGACCGACTATCGTTAATTGTGCATTGGCACTGCCAGTTGTTTCGGTGATATAGGCAAAGACTTCACCTTTCATGACGATGAGGCCACTGCGATCGCGTTGGCTATCTGAAAAACCACTATTGGATTTACTGACTTCTATAATCGTTCCGGTAGCCGATGCGCCTGCGCTGATTGTTCCCGAAGAAATAGCGAGCACTTTCGCCGTGGTGTGGCTTGTTCCTGATACCGGTCGCGCCGCTATTATTTTATCGATACGTCCAGCGAGATTGGATACCGTTCCAGGTAAATTATTGACTGTTGGTAAGTGTAAATTGTTTTGTTTGCCAATATAAACGCGTCGATTATCGCCGCTCATACCAAAACTTGCATCCCAGGCATTCACGTAGGGCAAATTATAATTATTAAATGTAGAGCTCGGTAATTGAACCGCATTATAAAGAGTTAAATCCTGATTGGCATAAGATGGCCACACACTGATTTTACTCGCATCAGGTAGTTCAGGGAGTTCATCGGTAAATGCAAAGCGAACGGTTTTGTTGTAGTGATAAGATCCATCCCAGGAATTATACGAGTCTCTGGTATTGCTACTGACATAGCGAATAACTGCTTGCCAAGTGTTGCTTGCCGAATTATGTAAACCACTGGCAGTGCGTTTATTAATTGTACTCGAGCCGAGTTGTTGGGTACTAATGGTCACCACGTCACCGGGCTCTAGTAAATAGCCTCTCGTACCAGCGCGTTGCACTGGGACTAAGCGTGTGCCTGTTGGGAAAATGCGCGCGGCATCGTAATGCGTGCCCATGGCGCCGCGCCCACCGCCAAAACCACCAGCGCGGTTAATGAAATAATAACGGCCATTTCTTATCGCATAATCGGTATAGTGAATCCATTCGATATGACCATATGTTGGCGAACTTGGGTCGGTCACATCATATAATTGCAGTAACTCAACGTCGTATTGACTACGTAATTGATTGGGGTCGGCTAACGGATCGCCACCCATGGGTGTTCCCCAGGTATGTACACTGCTTTCGGTTTGCCCTGTGCTGGCACTGTGATAACGATTGGTCGGATCGCCGGCGACTTCCCAACTAACTAAATTAACGTCAAGGTCAAATGTGTTACTCGCATTTAATGGATCGACGGTAATAAAATCCGCATTGCTTGGATTGCTGCCGAATTCATTGCGACTGAGTAATTGCAATGTCGTGCCGGTTTTTTGATAATACATAAATTCATCAATGGTGTCGTATTGCCCATCGGGAATATTTGGTGGTAGGGTGTCGGCATTAATGCGCCCACGGACTTTAATAAATCCAATTTCGGGGAAATAACTGGCTTGGGTAACATCGTCTAACGTTATTGCTGTGCCGGCATAGCTGAGCGCAGCAATAGCTTTGCCTTGAACTTTATTATCCTGGGCGGGATTACCGGTGTAGGGATGTAATAAAACCGATCCGCCGCGATAGAGTTTTTGATTAATATCAAAACTAACGCCGCCTGGCCAAACTTCACTATTCACTAAATGCCCGGGCATCTGACGGCGATACGACTCGCTACTGATATCGGTACCGCCATGTTGCTCGGTTGGTATGCTGTCGCTGAGATCTTCTAAGGAATCGGTAATTTGTCGTTTGCCGCGTTTGCAATTATGAAAGGTGTAGAGTCCATTGCTTTGAGTCCAATTCTCATAACCAATAAATTCGCCATTAATACCAATAATGCCATGCGCCGTTCCCCCAGAATTATCGGGAAGCCATGCACTTGGATTGGGAATAATGGAATCCCATGGTGATGGTAAGACTAATGCTTGGGCTTGTATTTGTGCCTGAACGCGTGCGACTTCGCGTAGCTGCGTACTCAGCGTTGTCACTGGCGTTGTCATATTTTGAATAATTTCTGGTAGAGCAGTCTGCAGGCTTAATGGATAGGGTGTCGTGACGTGGTCACCAATTTGTATATCAGTAATAGTCGCTGATGCACTGCGGTTTAAATCACGACCAATTAAATTATCGACATAAACTTTTAAGCCACCGGGTTTGGTGTTTTGAATAATTACATTGAGGTGATAAGCGCGATCAGGTTTGAGCGGATAGACATAGAGATGTTCGGTCCAGCTCATGCTTTGTGGATTTAATAATGGATGAGTGCCGCCACCTAAGGTGCGCTCATCTATCGTGTCGGTGAGTGGATTATCCTGTGGAAAAAAAGGTGCACCGTAAACTTCACCTGGTAATTCAATGGCTTCACCGGCTACGACCAGGACAAAGTGCTCTTGTCCGCTGGTGCCATCATAATACAGCGATAAATAATGTTGTTTGCTGTTACTGCCGTTTTGATGACGCAAATCCATACTGCGATTATCAGTGAGGCTACCATCCCAGAGGGCATGTCCAAAATTAGCGGCAGTACTGGCATTCACTAATATCGGTGAGCCAACGTTGCTTTCCGGTGCGCGTAATTCAAAAATCGGTACAGTTTTATCAAGCCACCTGCTGTTGAAATCAGTTGTACCTGGGGTGGTCAGCCACAATGAAAAATGTCGCGGCTGCATGGCTTGCGGGTCGCCGGAATTATTCATCAAGGGTTTGCAAAAAGTTGTATCTTGACTATTCACTGTCATTTGATGTGGATAATTTAAGCCAATGGTGCTTTCCACACCTTCTGGGGTGATATCAGTTAATAAGTCGAGGGCAGGACTCGCATTTAAATCTTCAACGTTACTGGCGTATAATTTCGTCCAATTTTGATTATCGTTTGGCAGGATGTCCATGCTTTCGATGCCAGGCAATGGTTTTGGCTTTAAATACGCATTGACAATGTCAGTAGCATCGGCGCTGAGATTGGCCCATTGGCGTTCTAAATTACGTGGCCACGACGCCATTAAGGAATTAAAGCGTTGTAGATTCATTAAATTAAAATCGAGTTGATTATTCCATAACCGCTTCAGGTCTTCTTTGCTGTGCAGGGCCATTGCCACTAAGGTGCGTGATGAATTGGCGACCGGATTATTACCGCGATCACGTGATAAAGCTGAGGCGGTCACATGGACAACGCCGTTTGATTTAATCCCTAAAGGGGGACGCTCTTTATTGATATCATCCAGTGGATTTTGTTTTTTGCGTATATCATCGCTCATGTCACCTTGCGAGGTGAATACTTTACGTTTACCTGCATTGGTAAATTGTAAGAGATCACCGAATCCTACATATTTAAGTGCCAACTCGGTAGCGGTATTAATATTGAGTGCTTGGCTTATTGGAGTGGTAATTGGCACAGGCGTTTGGTTGACGCTACTTAAGTCGCGTTTGCCATCGTATAAACGCATGGATTGTGGGCCATATAAGGTAATCGATGGGTGAATATCAACGATGCCAATTTTAGGGACAGCGCTGGGATCTTCGACAAAAATAGAGCCAAGCTCCAACTGGCCGTTATTAGCTTGGCCCATGCCATAGGGTGTGACATGTGGGCGTAAACGTTCTAATTCAACCGCTGTTAATTTTGGTCGTGGTGTGGTGACGCCATTATACGGTTGCGCGTTGAGTAATTGATCTAGCTGTCTAAACGGCTCTCCATTTAAAATGCCATAGCGATAATTAATAAAGCCAGCTGCTAATTCATTGGGTTTATAAGTGATGCCGATTATGTTGAGCAGATCGACCCATTGCGAAGCGCTCAATGCATTCATATCAATGCGCCCGCTGTCATCGGTAAGAATCAATCCACGTTTTAAATGTTTATTTCTTGGATTATTCCAAATGTTCTCTTCGATGTATTGCGTGTCGAGATTGATGGTTAATGGGAATGCGTTGCTTTCATAACTGGGTAAGCCAACGCTACTACCACCTGACCCGAATAATTCGAAAATAACATCATCTAAAATAGCGTGGTGTTGTTTAGAGTTGGGATCTTGCCAGGTAACGCTGTAGGCATTTGCGGCTAATGCAAGACCAAGTGCTTCAGTGTTTTCACGTAGTAAAATACATTCTTGGCGGAGCGCGAATTGATTACTGCTCTTGATGCTAGCGTTTTGTGATAAGACAAAGGGCATCGCCAGCATTACCATCATGACCAGAATGATCATGGATAAAACTAAGGCGATTCCGGATTTTTGAGTCTGACGCATGGAATTTACTGAGTTAACTCTTCGCTGGTGTACACATGCTTTTCAATGGTGCCGTTTTGAAAAACACTAATGCGGAAATTTTCACCCTCGTCGATTTGATTAACAAAAATGAGATCATTGATGCTTGATCCGTTATCAAAACATTCGACCTGACCATTATTACAGACTATTTTATAGGGTGCGCTCGGTTTGAGTGATCCAGGTAGGGTGTGTTGCTGACCAACACCAATATTTAAGAGTGCGGCATTATCTATTTCAGCTTCGGTTACATATTGTTGTGATGCCTCGGTTTGACGGCCAACGTAAATGTCTATTTCCTGATTAAGTGTCGGTGTGAACGAAACATTGCTGACCGCATTGGCATTTAAATCAACTTGCTGTCCATCGCGAAATAAAATCAGTGTCGCCACATCATAAGCAAAGGCCACATCTATCCATGTATTGCCAGTATAGGGATTTAACTGTCCGTCGGCAGACCAGTCGCGCACAAAATTGTTACCATCTTCAAAATCAGCCCATATGGCTTTGCTGTCACCGCCACTTAAGTCAGGATACGTCGGTCGCTCTTTTAACCAACCAACTATAGCCCAGGCTTGACCGATTTTATGTTCAACACTGTTGTCATCGATAAATTCGCTGACTTTCCATAATTCAAGACCAGCAATTGCATCGGCAACATCATCGGTAGTTCCTTTTTCAGAAATAAGTAACAATGGAATTTGACTGGTTTGCGCCGTGCGTACATCAGGTGCTTTGACGCTGCAACGTAAAATAAAGCCATCTTTCGGATCTTTAAATAATGGTTGATAGGTTTCCGAGCCAACAATTTGTGAAATCGGTGTGGTATTAAATGCCTTTAAAAAAACCTGATTGCCTGAACCAGGGGCACCCCACGGGAATTTCCAAGCATAACCGGTGCGGCCAAAACTCATTTCTGTAGGTAGTGGAATACTGTCCGACGCTGGATCGAGGTAGCTGGCAAAATTACTGATGTCCCAATCGAAGGATTCATTCCACAGGTAAAGCTGGTCGATGCCGGTGACGACGTTGTTCTGATCATCAAAATGCAAGACGATCGGTAGCCCCTGGGAGATCGAACGATTACGTGCCTGATGGATCAAACTGGCCACCAAATCCTGCACAGCGACGGATTCATTGCGCTCTGCGGAGTTAACCCAGGCACCCGCGCCAATGGCCATGAAAGTGATCATGATCGATAAGACGATCAGCATTTCGAGTATGGTGAAAGCAGAGCGGAGCATCATGAGTAAATCTAATGGAATGTTGGGTGAGTAGGTGTGTGGAAAATCAACTCTATCATTTTTAGACGTTTATGTTCGTAAACTCTGACGCAATGCTAGCCTGAATGAGTAGGGAGATAGACAACATTAAGGTAGTATTAATTAAATTGATACATTTTTTAAAGCTTACAGAGTAAATTTTGTTACTTCCATACTAGTAATTTGAACAACTCAATTATTAATAGTGTTATAAAGCTTTAGTATATATCTGTTTGAGCGAAAACAGAACAGTTTCAGAACACATAACAGATATTAAAACACAGTGTTTTACACTATTTCGAGTGTGTCAATCAAGTTTAGCATACGAAATGCGCATAAAATACTGTGTATTATATCACTGTTACACAAACTATTGAGATCGTAATAGATATTCAAATTGATCTGTATTGAAGCTCAACATTAGGGGGTAAGAAGGGCTGTAAGCCCTTAGTTTTGATCGGAGCGCTTATGTTGGATTTGAATCGTCTATCTACCGTTGTCCTTACATTAATTTTTAGTTGTTTTGCATCCTTCGGGTTTGCCGCTACAGCCACCTGGGATGGTGGTGGCAGCGATAATAACTGGACGACTGCTGAGAACTGGGTTGGCGATGTAGTCCCTGCTACGTCGGATGACGTCGTCTTTGATGGGACGTCGACTAAAGATTGTACGATCGACTCAAGCGTCACGGTGAAAACTCTTTCGATCAACAGTGGTTATACGGGTACTCTAACTCAAAATGCGTCGCAGACGATTACGGTGAACGGAAATGTGTCGATAGCTGCCGGTACGTTTGCTGGCTCTGATGCGGAGATTGACTGCAACGGTACATTAACAATTAGTGCAGGTACGTTTACGAGTACATCTGGGCAATTAAAATTGAAAAGTCACCTGACTATATCAGGTGGTACTTTTAATCATAATTCAGGTACTTTTTTGCTAGATACTCAGTCCAAGACAATCGATGCTGGGACGGCACAGTTCAATAATGTCGTGCTTGGTCAGAGTGGTACTTCGAGTTTAACAGTTACTGGTTCATTTGATGTTAATGGGGATCTGACCATAAGCGGGGTCGGATATTTCAATGGGGGGTCTGTTCTCGTAGCCGGTGATGTGGTTACTACCGATACATCAGTATCAGGAAGTGCTATAATTGAATTTAATGGCGCTGGCGCTCAGTCGCTTAATGCCAGTGGTGGCACAGGGGCATTGCCAAATGTCAAGATTAATAAATCGGCAGGAACCTTAACTCTTGCAGATTCAATTGAAATTGATGGCACTACTGGTTGGGAATATGCAGCGGGTACGGTTGATGCAGGTACATCAAAAATATTATTCAAAATTACAACTGGTGTTAACTCAGGTTCTATGTCCTTTAATGATGTGGAAGTCAGTATGTCCAGCTCTAATAGTTTTAATATCACTGGAGATATGATTGTAGGTAATGATTTGACAGTTAACTCAGTTGGTACAATTAATAACGGAACCATAAAGGTAGCAGGTGATATTGTTACGACCGATGCATCTGTCGGTGGTAGCGGCGCAGTCGAAGCAAATGGTAGCGGCGCACAGCAATTAAGTGCGAGTGGTGGTACCGGCGCATTCCCTAGCTTTAAGGTCAATAAGCCTGCGGGAACTTTGACGATTGCTGATACCATCGAAATTGATAGCGGAGGTGGTTGGGAATATATAGCTGGTACGGTTGATGCTGGAACAAGTACCGTTGGTTTTAATATTACGACATCTGTCGACGCTGCAGGAATGTCATTTAACAATGTTTACATTGATATGGCTAATTCAAACAGTGTGAATGTGTTAAGTACACTCGATATTGAAAATACTTTAACCATTATTTCAGCGGGAACCATCAATAATGGCACGGTGAAAGTTGCTGGTGATTTAACAATTCTTGATGCAACTGTTGGTGGTTCTGCTGTTATTGAGTTAGACGGAAATAATAATCAGTTGATGAGTGCCAGCGGTGGCACTGGTGCATTTCCTAATCTTACTGTTAATAAATCAGGTGGAACTTTAACCATTCAAGATACTTTTGAGACCAATGGTGATTGGAAGCATGTGGCGGGTACAGTTGACCCAACTACTTCTACAATCCGATTTGTTGGTAATACCTATGTAGATGTAACCGACGCCGTGCTAGGAAATATTGTATTAGCTAAAAGTAATTCAGCTCGCGATGTGAAATTACTTGGTACCAATCATTCCTTTAAAAATGTAGACATTGCGAAGGGTGACCTCGTTTGTAATGCAACTACGATTAATATATCGGGCGACTTGAGTCGTCACATCACTGATGGCAGTTTAGAATACGACACAAGCACTGTGATTTTCGACGGTACTGATCAATCTATTACAGGTTCATTTACGTTTTATAATTTAACCAAATCAAATAGTGGATCGCTGACCTTTGAAGCAGGTGAGACCCAGACAATTGCAAATGCATTGGATTTCTCTGGTTCGTTGCAGGTGCCATTAACCGTACAGTCATCAACACCGGGGACTCAATGGGGTTTGACTGTGAATACTGGTGCGAGCCAAACGATAGATCATGTCGTTGCTCAAGACTCAGACGCAAGCGCAGGTGAAACTATCGTAGCTTATGGGAGAAGCGTTGATAATGGTAATAACCTTAATTGGGATTTCTCGAACGCAGATGATTCTACTATTTGGGATGGTGGTGGTACCGACAATAATTGGAGTACGCCAGAAAACTGGCTTGGTGATGTTGTGCCTGGTTCCTCTGACGAAGTAGTATTTAGTAGCGTTTCAACCAAAGACTGTTTAGTGGATGTGAATGTCTCTGTTTATTCAATTTCTATTAACAATGGTTATACGGGTACGGTTACTCAAAATGCCGGTAACTCAATTACAACATCTCATGCATTCGCAATTTCTGATGGTTTATTTGCAGGTGGTGATTCTGATATTGATTGTAACGGTACGTTGACGTTTAACGATGGTAATTTCACCAGTACAAGTGGACAATTAAAAGTTGCGAAAGATATCACAGTAACAGGTGGTGTTTATAATCATAACTCGGGAACGTTGGTACTGGATTCTATAGCGAAGACCATCGATACAGGTCCTGCACAATTTTATGATGTGGAAATTAATCAAGGATCCACATCAAGTTTAACTATGACAAGTGCACTTGATGTTGAAGGTAGTTTAAGCATATCTTCAGTTGGCTATGTCCATGGTACCATACGCGCAGCTGGAGACATTTTAACGACTGACACGTCAGTTTCTGGTAGTGGTGTAATTGTTTGTGATGGAAGTGGTGCACAGCTACTACATGCAAATGGCGGGACCGGTGCGATACCTAATTTTGTAATAAATAAATCAGCAGGTGCTTTGAATATTGCAGATACCATTGAAGTAGATGGTACGACAGGTTGGACGCATACAGCAGGTACTGTTGCTGCAGGTACGAGCAAGGTTGTGTTTACGATTACTACTAGCGTTGATGCAGCGACCATGTCATTTAATGATGTTGAATTAGATATGGCCTTTTCTAACAGTCTTAATGTTGTTGGATCGATGAACATTGGCAATGACTTAACGATAACTTCAGGTGGAACGATTAATAACGGCTCAGTAAAAGTATCCGGTGATGTTACTACTTTAGATGATTCAATTGGTGGTTCAGGCATTATAGAAATTAACGGCTCAGGCGCTCAGTTGCTCAATGCTGCTGGTGGCACAGGTGCTATCCCAAGTATCCAAATTAATAAAACAGGTGGAACATTAAGTATAGCAGATGTTATTGAGATTGATGGCACCACTGGTTGGACACATCTCGCAGGCGCTGTTAGTGCAGGCGCGAGTAAGGTGGTATTTACCATAACTAATACCATTACAGCTGCAGGTATGGATTTTAATGATGTAGAATTTAATGCTGCTAATACGAACTCGATGACCATTGTGTCAAATATGAACGTCGCAAATGACTTAATTATTACTTTAATGGGATATTTAAATGATGGAATTGTTGAAGTCGAAGGTGATGTCATCACAACTGATACATCTGTTCCAGGTAGTGGCATAATTGAAATGAATGGGTCGGGTGCGCAGTCATTGAATGCTGATGGCGGTACGGGGGCTATTTCAAATATCCACATTAACAAAGTTTCGGGCACCTTGAGTATCGCTGACACGATTGAAGTAGATGGTACTAACGGTTGGACCTATACAGCAGGTACGGTAGATGCAGGTAGTAGTAAAGTTATCTTCAAAATTACGAACTTTGTTGATGCCGATGGAATGACCTTTAATGACGTTGAGCTAGATATGGCTAGCTCGAATAGTCTGACTGTGAGAAGCCCATTAGATGTCGATAATGATTTTACAATTACATCTACTGGTCGTATTAATGGTGAACCAATTCATGTTGCTGGTGATGTGACCACTATTGATGTATCTGTTCCGGGTTCATCTATTGTTGAATTAGATGGTAATGGAGCGCAGTCATTAGGTGCCGCAGGTGGTAGTGGTGCTCTGCCTAATGTAACGATCAATAAATCAGGCGGCACGCTCAGTATAGCTGACACCATTGAAACCATCGGTGATTGGACGCAGGTTTCAGGTACTGTCGACCCCGGTGCATCGACTGTTCGCTTTGTTGGTAATACCTATGTAGATGTTACTGATGCTACTTTAGGAAATATTATTCTTGATAAAAGTTTTGCGAGTAGACAGGTAAATATTTTAGGAACGACTAGTGCACTTGGTGATTTAACCTTAACAAAAGGAACCTTGGATCTCAATGATTCAACATTCATAGCTTCTGGCGATTTAAGTCGTGTTGTCGCTGACA
>JANQLF010000279.1 GCA_028280785.1 Planctomycetota bacterium | reverse complement strand
CCCTAATGCCACTCATCGATGGCGATGATAGCAATCATCCGTTTGCCTATATTGAATTAAACACCGAACGACTTGATACCGGCATCTTCAGCATCATTAAAGATAATTGGAAGTATAATTATTACGCCGATTACCCAGCACAATTATTTAACACCGACGCAGATCCCGATGAATGGAATAATTTAATCGATGATCCTCAGCATCAGGACAAGGTTCAAGAATTAAAAGCTATTTTGTTTGAGCACGTCGACCCTGATGCCATTCACCACACCGCCTTTGCCGACCAGAAAGAACGACTCATTCGTTACCTGCAAAGCGATAAACGCAGCGCTGAAGAAATCATGCAGGACGACATCTTTAAACAGTTCACCAGGCGCATGAGTGAAGCAGATGCCAAAGCATTCATCGAACGCCATGTGGCATCATTAGCATAATTACGCTAACGATGCTTGTTTAGCGTAATTGCCTGCGAAATAATTACCGTCGACAATAGTGGACGCAGCTGATTGCTCTGCCACATGCAACGCTGCTTCAGCGCTTAATTCACGACAGGTATTCTGCTGGACTACGATGTTTTCCGATCCCTGATCGCCATCGTCCTCTATATCTATGGTAATTTTTCCGGTCTCGATCTCAAAAGTGTTATGAGTAATGACTGAATCACGTGCAGCAATTAATTTGACCCCTAAATTTCTACCAATCAGAACATTATCCTTAAATAAAACCTGTGAGTGTTCTGCATGTACGACATAGTCATTTGTCTCAGGATCACCGCTATGAAAGGTATTACCCACTGATCTGATGCGTGAATTCTTTTTTGCTTTAAATATATATTTACCAAACGTTGCGGAAATAACACTATTACGCACGCTCACGGCGGCATTATCTAAATCAAACGAAGCCTGACCTTTTGCTGCGACAGTTATCCGACAATTGTTAAAGGTGACATCAGTACGCTGTTTATCCACATGCTCCATACGAATAAGTGGGCACTGCGCTGGGCCGTCTTCAGTTACATTCCAACCATGTAGCATACAATCATTGAACCATAATAAGCGTGGTGACTGCGAAGGATCGCCCTGTTTACCTTTCAGATATACCCCTGTATGGCGTGGATAAATTAGTGTCATCTTAGTAACGTGATTGTTATCACTCTGCTCATCAAATAAGACACTCGGTTCATCAGTATTCACATTACCATTGCGTAATAAAAACAGATTTCGAAAGGCGCTTTCATGCACATTTCGTAAATAAAGTGCATTGCCGGTTTTCTCTATCCAAATATTTTCAAAACTGGAACTCCAGAAATCACGCATGTATATACCTTTGCCGGTTTCTGGATCACCATCAATGCCACCATCAATACAAAATTCTTTCACCACAACTGCATATAAATGCTTGGTCCCCTTCCAGCTACCTTGGTACGGTCGCGGAATATCGGTTGCGTCGGTAGTTTCCACTTTGATTGCATAATCATCCTGCGGAGGCCTAAAAATCGTACCACGTCCTTCACCATGAAATAATAAATTACTGGTAATGACTAGTGATTTTTCAAGTTTATAAACGCCTTTGCAAATTTTAATTTCGCCAGCTGGACTCGCAGCATCAATGGCTTTTTGAATTATTTCCGCATCACGGACGCCTGCCTTATCGCCATCAATGCACGTACCAAATCTGTCTTCGGCCACGACTTCATTGCCATCGGTAAATACAATTGCTGCGCAATCCCATTTAATACTTAACATATGTAGGCCCTTTCAAACTAACGCATATAGGCATCCCACGGCTTTGACTTCTTCAAGCGCTTACCGAGGGATTTGTAGACATCTGGCAAATCGAAATGTTGCAAGACATCACGAATAAAACACGAAAATGGCCACTCGTGCAGTGGATGATCAAGAATCAATTCATAACTTGGCAGATAATTAAACAGCTGCACTTTTGGTTTGGATGGATGCAACAAAGCCACAAATGCCATCGTAATTGAACCAAGACCACGACCTATTAATTCGAATTCGCTTGCACCTTTTGATTTCAAAAAGTCCATGACACGTAATACATCGAAAACGCGCTGACCGAGATAGGTTTCGCCATACATTTCAGCATAGGCCGCAAACATATAGTCGCTGCCGTATATTTCGAAAAATTCGCGATCACCACATGACTGCGACATTGTCTCACCAATGCCACGAGGATCGACAGCCATTAGTGGTGTAGCTGATTTACACAAGGATCTAATAAACGGCTGTTCTTGAATATCTAATTGACTATCAATATGACCGACAAACAAACGCACCTTGCCAGTTGCTGGCTGCATCATTGTTGGTTGTTTACTATATTCAGTCACATAGGTAACAATACCTGGCTCTGTTTCGACGGCGTACTGACAAGACCATGCAGGTCGCCAATATGCTTCAGGAGAACGCAATGCTCTGTAAGAGGGAACCCCCTTTGCAGTAGCAAGTTTCAATAATTTCTTGGTAGTCTTCTGCAATTGCTGCGTCGTTAATGTTTTACGCTTAGGGACAAATGTTTTATTAAGAGTGAAAATATCAGTATTATCTAAACGAGTAATCAATCCCTTCGGTGCTGCATATAAATCAGCAACGGGCACAGGATCGATCTTTGATTGCACATATGCACCAGGTACACCTGCCCATTTCCGGAACATTTTGACCATAGCTTCGCGGTTACCTTTATTATATCCATGAACGCCTTCACCATAGGCAAATTTCGCGTTTTGCTTATGCCCTAAGAGTGCGTGAATATGCTGCACTTCCTTGTGGGCACGCTGTGCATGTTCAAACGCAAAAAAATCGTTGGTTTCAGATAAAATTAAAGTTGGCCGCGGCGCATAGGCCAACAATAAATCAGCTTCTTCTAAACCAGCACCAATAATACCTGGCGGATTTTGTTCCGCATCCGCTGGAATTTCATTGCGCATATTTACTTCATAAGAGCAAATATAACAACACGGCGCAGCCATACACACACGTTTGTCTAATGCAGTGACATAGGTAGTCAAAGTTCCACCACCTGAAACACCAGTCACACCAATACGTGATGTATCAACTTCTTTACGCGTGTGTAAATAATCAATACCCCGAATAGCATCCCAAACACGCCAGGTACCAAAAAACTGCCCTGTCAGCGACATGGGATTGCCAATTTTATTATGAGCGCGCGTACACGGTAAATCGACCCAGGCCTTATCGTCAAATTGTTCGCGCTCACCTTGCTCAATCGGATCGATGACCAAGACAACAAACCCGTTTTGCACTAAATCTTGAGCAACAGCCTGATAGGCATCACCAGCTTTGGCAACATCAGTATGACCACAGACTTGTAATACAGCAGGTGCAGTCCCTCTTAAATTGGCAGGGATATACAAATTCGCCGTTACATAAAAGCCTGGACGGCTTTGATAATGCAACTTTTCCACCGTCCATTTTTTATTGGTGTTCACACCGGTTATTTCAGGATTCAACGGTGTTTTCTTCGGCAAGGGACCAAAGCTCTTTTTAATCGCCCTGCGCACTTGCTGCACATAAGCCTGTGCCTGCTTCTTGGTTTCAATCTTGGCTAAACGCTGACGGCGTTCCTCAGCGTAAGCAGTGGTGCGTTTATTAAAATATTCCTGCACCATGTGCCCGTGACGATAACGCAGGTCTTCATTAATTGGCTTTGCTTTAGTCGGCATATCCAGTTATTCCTATCACCATCGGTTTATTGATTTGGCTTTTAGGATGATCATCGGCTGGAGCGATAAGCTGAATATCGATACTGACAATCTCATCCTCTGGGCGCGGGTTATTCCACTCATACATATAGCAACCATGCCGTCGTCCTTGGTGTATCCACGCAATACGTGCATGTTTATCATCAGTCCACGGTAAGGAATAACCGATTTCCCAATTACCGGCATCCTGCTCTGATACGATAGGCACTTCTATTCTATCATTTTTAAAATGAATAATGTAGGACAATCGATGACCAGAACTGCCAAAACAGTTTGCATGAATAAAATAGAGTGAATGTAATACTTTATTGACCGAAATTCCCTCAACCAGCTCTGGAAATCCTGCCCGTGAATGTGCTTCCAAACCAATCATATGTCGATCTTGATTTTGTGGGATTGAAACGGCAACACCGAGCATCTCGCGTTGTTCAATTAAGTCGTCCCAGGAGATTAACTTATTTTCAAAGATACCACGTTGGATGTCGCGTTTAAAGATTGCCGACATGTTACAATGTTCGGATAAATCTATACAGTGGGCTTGCCCGTGAGGCTCATAACTACAGCCGAGTTCCGCCAAGCGAGCTGGAAAGATTTGTCGATTAACTTGTATACGCTGACGAATAGCATCGAAATTTTGTTCGCCAGTGACCTTTACTAGAAATGATGATCGAGCTGGCATTTGAATAGCATGCTGTGTCGCAGCTTCACTAACAATACCGTCGCCATCTAATGCAACTGCTTTCTCAAATTGCAGATTAAAATTATTATCGTGATCTGTCCAATTAAACAGACCCACATAAACGTCATCGCCACTACGTGATAGATAAAAGCTTGGGTTATCGGTTTCGGATCCCTGCCAAAAGTCTAAGGCTATGGTTTGATCGACTTCGAATGTTAATGCACGTTCAAGCAAAGCGACTCGCTCGGGCGGTAATAAATACATACGGTCACTCATGAAACTTGCTTTACTGATCAAGGTCACGAAATCACACCACACCTTAGCTTCATTGACAGTCGCGGTGGCCGGATACGAGACCACATCAGGCTCATCATCAGAATTACGCACAATCAAATAATCAGTATCACCGTTATATAAATGCCCAGATAAATAAAATTTATGACTGATACAATTAGCAGAATGCGGTATGCCAAAATCCCAATTCCATTTGGATTGAATATCTGGACCCATGCGCGCAGCATCAAAAAACTCAGCATCATAAACCGTTGAATTGCAGCCTAATATGTAAGCATCATCTCCAGCGCCGCGACGAATAGCAGCGATAAAATTACGATAACGTTCGACCGAAGTCATTGCTGCGTTGGCTCCGGGAACACCAGACAGGCCATTACTGAGAAAATCCAATTTGAAATATTTAATCTGCAATTCTTCAGACAGGTGACGAAATACCGATTCAATCCACTGGCAAACTTCTGGTATAGATCCATCCCATACATAACGACCACTATAAGTCACTGGGTCGCCGTTATCCGGCTTACGCAGTATCCAATCTTGATGCGCAAGATACATAGGAGCCTGCGGCTCAACTAAAAATGGGCTCAACCACAATCCCGGCTTAAAACCGTACTCATTAATTTGAGCTAATACCCCCGATAAACCCTCGGGTAATTTATCTGCAAAATAGGTATCCCAGGCACCCTCTGTGCACCAACCGCCATCAATTTGAATAATATCAGCAGGGCAGGTGACCTGATGCTCACGCAACCACTGCATTTCCTTAACGATGTCGTCTTGATTAAAGTCTTCGTGGTACGCATCCCAAGTAGCCCATGCGCGCACGCGCTTCACCTGCTTTAAAGGCTTACCGATATGCTTGCGTGTAGCTGCAGCATAATCTTCAAAGGGCTTAAACTGATCAGTTGAACTGGCAAATAATAATTTATCAACGTCAAACACTTCACCTGCTTCGAGTAAGCGCCCATCTGCATAAAAAACTACTTCCAATTTGCCATCGGCATGCACAGCAATTTTAGATTCACAGCGCGTAAAGGTACTTGGCGCAATCATTAAATACGAATCATCTGATTTTATTGCCAATGAAACCGGAGATTCTGCGGGTGGCGCAATCCGTTGAACTGGCGTAAAGCTCATAGTTAAAGAACCGCGCATGCACTTCCAATCCTGAGTTGAGCTAGGTGCATCAAGCTGTGCAGTAAAACGAATTGACTGTAAACTAACAGCTTTATCACTCTCATTACGCAGCGAAAGCTGTAATTCCTCTATATTATCAGCACTGGTAAAAGCGTGCTGAATATTTAATCCCGAAGCATTTGCCTCAATTGCCACCGTTATTGTGTTGAGACTAAAGCCATGTCCTAGTTCATGCGCGTCGACTGTATTCGCTAATTGTGCAGTTGTCATCATTCACCTATAATACCGCGCGCATAACGCTGGCACAAAATGCCCAACCAGCAGTGTTTTGTGAAATTTTAATAAGGATGCGATTCTTACCGCCACGTAGTGTTACATTGACTATATCTTCTTCAGGATTACAGCCACGTTCAATTTCATGATCATGAACTAATTGACCGTTTACCCAAATTTTAGCACCGTCATCACTACCAACAGCAATAGCAGTTTCTTCATCTTGGTCGTAGGTCACTTCTGCGTAGGCATACGCATTGGCGTAATCCGCAGGCCCAACAGCGTCATTTAAATTAACCTTCGCATATTTGCCAAAGCCTTTTACCGTAGACCATTTCAGCGTATCGTTGCCTATTTTATAATTCTTAAAGGTCATAGACCCGTCTTTGCCGATATCTTTTTCAACCGGGCCTTCTATTGATAAGCCTTGCCCATGCTGCTTAGCACCTTTTGGAAATGGGAATGGACCAATTAATTTCCATTTTTCTATCGGCGTATAATTACTATCAGCTTCACGATCTTTAGTCCATTGGTCCAATAGCTTATCACCATTAAGACCCTTCATCTTTTTGGTGTTCTGCGCTACACGAACGACTTTATCAATTTTCGGAATATATTTTTTATGACTTTCAAAGAGTAAATCCGTGAGCTGCCAAATTTTATCTAACGGCAACTGTGCACTGGTATGTGGATCCAACATACATGCCTGATAAATGTAATCACGTTCACCAGTGTCGATGCCTTTGTTGACCAATTCCTGCATAGCTACATGCGGTGCCACATAGGCTGCACATTGTGCGGGCAATTTGCCTAAATGCACCGGGCGGAAACCATTACGGTCAACAAGAATTGGAATCTCCACGTTGGCACAAGTATCGATATTGGAAATATAAGAGCCATCGTTTTGCACATTGCCATAAATAACTTCATTGGCACCAGTTTCTTTCCCGTGCATTATCAAGGCGGCATATTCATGTGATTGCTTAATATTGAGCGGCTTGTTGTTCTTGGCTGCTTCTTTTTGCATCTCAAAACGTTCAAGATTCACTTGGCAACGATACAGATAGTGATCAGGTTCTAGGTTATAGTGCTTGTGTAAATCTTTGTGTTGTAAGTAATATTGACTATATTCAGATGCGTGTTGATCGCCCTCAGTGACATAATAACCAAAGCGATTCATGATATCGTAGCGCAATGGCGTCTTGTTATAGACATCTTTATTTTTAATAGCCTTGCGCAAACGTGGATAGAGATCCTTACCATCTTTCTCAAAGCGCAGATAAAATGCCATGTGATTAATTCCACCAGCTGTGAAATTCACATCTTCAGGTTTTTCACCAATAGCGCCACAAATATGCGCAAAACAACCTTGAATACTATGGCAAAGCCCGACGCCTTGGATTGAGCTATGTGAGAGCACTGTGTTCATCAACATACTCATCGGATTACTGTAATTTAATAACAAAGCGTTTGGACAATGTTTTTCCATTAACTTCGTTAATTTATGCATGACTGGATAGGTGCGCAGGCATCGAAAAATACCGGTTGGACCAGTTGTGTCCCCTACGCAAAGATCTAGACCGAATTGGCGAGCCGCCTCGAAATCAACTAAAGTTGCCGGAAAACCACCAATATTAACCATGCCTATGACATAATCAGCTCCTTTGACAGCTGCTTCCATGTCCATGGTTTTTTTGATTTTTAATTTATCTGCGCCAACACCCTTGGCTGCCTTGCGACAAGTTGCAACAGCCACATCGAGGCGCTCTTTATCGATATCCATATACGTAAACGTGGCATCCTGAAACTCAGGGTAACAAAGGATATCAATTGTTAATTTCATAGAGAAGGCGACTGATCCTGCGCCTATTAATGCAATTTTAGCCATGTTTCCTCCTTAGCCCGAGGGCCATCGTCTATGCTGATAGTCGAACAGCCGCAAGGCCTTATTGTTCTGCTATCTTCCGCTTTCTCGATTCGCTTCTGCGAATATTATCGTAAATTCGCTCAGATAATTTGAGCAAAGGGTTCTCGTTATTATTGTAATAAGGACTCATGCTTTGCGCTAAACGCACATCTAAGAGGCGTATGTCACGTTCCTTATCACCTATGTTATTAAACCCAACCACTAGGCCGCAGTATTCATCAACCGTAACCGCATCATACATACCACCGGCATCAGTAAGTGATAATCCTTCGGTACCATTAAATTCAGTAATCTGCATTTCTGTTGGCGCTTCATCGCCACCACCGAGGCCGAATCCAAGATTCTCCTGTTCCTCTGACAATGTTGATGCCAGCAATATACTGACCACATAAACGGATCGCCTATCCATACCAGCTTTAGCTAATTTATTCGGCAACTCATCAAATCGCTGATAGTCAATCTTTTGCTCTTTCAGTAACTCATAAAAACCAAATATATTTGCTTTTTGTGTATATGCACTCCATAACTCTTGAACTTTATCTGTTTTTTTCTCATCATACCACATAGCAAATTTGCGATCTTTTTTCATGTGTTCCAATAGCGGTGCGGTGATCGAAACAACATCAACCCAGTCATGAATAAAAGTTTCACCGAGTTGAACACCATCCATATCTAACATGACCAATGGCTCATCCTTGCCATTACGTGAATGTAACCACATACGATCACGATAGGCCTGCATACGCTTCGGATGTTTACTATTAGCAGCATCGACAGGTGAGGTAAAATCAGCAATTGCCTGTTCTACCGGGGTTTTGGTAAAATTAATAAAATAAAATAATGCACCAAGTCCGATGACGCCGATACAAACCATCGCAATCATCAGTCTCGGCACTTCCATCTTTGCTGCGGCTACTGCACGCTGTGGGCTTGCCTTTGGCTGTGACTCAGCACTACGTTTTTTACCAGGAATCGTTTTTTGTGGGGCTGAGCTCTTACCCTCCTTCGGCTCAAGCGCATCAGAAGACGCAATGCTTGATGCCGCTGCTTCTCCAGCCTGTTTTAAATTACCTTTAAGTTTTTCTATGCGTCGCGTTTGTTCTTTTATAGCGCGCGCTTGCGGTCGCTCTTGCTGCTTTAAATGTTTTTTGGTTGGATCTTTTTTTATTGCTGCCGTCGCCTCAGAACGCTCTAATATTTTTTCGACCGTTCCATCATATTGGAGGCTAAAAATATTTTCACATTTATGGCAACGCACCTTCCTCCCCACCAAAGATGGGAGAACACCATATTTCGCCGAGCAATAGGGGCAGCGAAATGTACTATCCATTATTCGTTCCGGGGGATCTTCGAGTAACATAACATGTCGGTATTTTTACCCAGCGATACACAAGCTTTTCAACCTTGACGAGCACAGTTTTAAGCAGCTTATATCTCATGACGACTACAGGCGAAGACATCGTCATTAAACATATTGTCGCATGAAAAGAATGGTAGTTATCTTCCTTGGTGCTTTCCCCAAGCTAATCATGCAGGCTCATTTCTGTGCACCTTGAGCAGGGCAGGATTCGCCGCTGGTGCATTGTCGATACCGGATACCACCCTTTCCGTTATTCCTGATGAATGTGGTTCTTGTACATTTGGTGCACAGGCAAACCAACGGGTCACGGTTCAGATCTTATTATTTAACACTCTGTTATCAAAGTAGTTATGATGATAATTTGTGTCAGACTCTGTCCGCATAAACGATCTTTTTAACTAGATCAGATGCACATGTTATATACTCTACTATAAGACTGTCAAATTAGAACAGGATCAAATGGGCATTGGTTTTGAACCAATTGTACTTTTTGTGAAATAGGATATTGAGAGCCTTGCGATTTCATTCGTGGCCAAAGATCTCACCTGCAAGGAAAACGATCAGACAGACTTCAGCACATCAATGATCTTCTATTTTACATGAAAACATCCACAGCTATAACTCAACTACACTTCACATGTGTGCGCGCACTGAACGAATATGAGTAAAAACATTAGCACTGAGCATCCAACCGAACCTTCGACAAAGGATTTTAAAAAACTCCTCACTTCGACTATAAGTGATGAGGAATTTAATGAACGCTCAATATTAGAAGAAGCGCAATTACGCGATCCGGAAGAAGACCCACAAGCTCAAGAAGAGGTTCGCAATTTATTACTCAAGACATTTGGCGACCCTTTTCTTCAAGATAAAGCCGTTGATTTTACCTTGACCCCTCACGCCACCATGGGTGAAGATTTTATGATGGAGTCACAAAAAGGTGGCTTAGTCGACACCGATTCAGATGACTTCGATGATTTTGAAGAGCGCTTACAAAACAGTATTCCGGGACGCTATGACATTGATGCCTCCCTCGGCCAAGGCGGCTTCGGTCAAGTATTTTCAGTTAAAGACAATAATCTTAAACGCAGTATTGCTGTTAAATTTATGCATCCAAACAGCAAAGAAAAACGCATAAAACAATTTATTCAGGAAGCACGGACTACCGCTCGCTTAAGCCATCCAAATATTTTGCCAGTCTACGATTTAGACTACACCGATGGTGCTATGCCTTTTTTCTCAATGCGCAAAGCAAATGGATTAGACCTCGAAGAGTGCATTGATAATAAAGCAGCGGCAATTGATACCTTTGTCAAACGTGTGAATATCATTATTAAAATATGTGATGCCGTAGCCTATGCACACAATAAAGGCGTCATCCATAATGACATTAAACCTGGCAATATTATTGTCGGTGAATTTGGTGACATTATGCTGGTTGATTGGGGCACTAGTACACCAGCAGATTTAAAAGAAGAAGGCACTCAACCACTGCGTGGCACGCCAATGTATATGGCACCTGAGCAAGCGCGCAAAGAGGGCTCTGATGAATTAACTGATATTTATGCTATTGGTAGTACGCTTTTTCACTTACTCACTAATCGCTTCCCCTATCAAGCAACTGAGAATTTAGAGCGATTTTGGTTAGAAAAGAAAACAGGTAAGTTCAAAACGCCAAATGCTCAAGAACGCAACGCCATTCCCCCTGCACTTTTAGCAATTTGTGAAAAAGCTATGGCTGCTGAACGTGAGGAACGCTATCTCAGCGTTGAAGCTTTGCGCATTGATTTACTCAATTTTCGCAACGGTGAACCAGTTTCCTGCTACCGCGACAGCTTACTCAAACAAGCCCATCGCATATTCATCAAAAATAAAAATGTATTTTATACTATTTTGCTTTTTCTATGTCTGAGTGCTGCTGCTGCCTATATGCTGTATTTGGAAAAGGCCAAAGAAACTAGCGAATGGTCACTTGCTTACACAGAAACCTTTGATGGCGACCAAGCCTCCCTCAACGACCATTGGAAGTCGCTTATTCTCGATGAAACACAGATAAAAGAAATACCGCTTGATGATCAAGGCTCTAGTCATTGGTATATTCTCAATGGCGCGCTTTACACCAGACCAAGCAAGCAACCTGGCACTTATAACCTGAGCTCGAAATTAACTACAACTGAAAACTCCAAGTTAACTTGGAGCGTTTCTAGTGTCGATAAAAATTACGACTTCATCGCTTTCATTGGTGGTGACCACAAACGCAACGCTTACACTGTGCACATTGGTCACCAGCATAACAACCGGCTGGTTACCCTACACAAAAACAATAAGCAAATCAGCTCAGCCATACTGCCACAAGGCATTGAACTTGGAACAAGCTATACATTTACCTTAAGTAAAATTGATGAATATGTTCGTTTGTTTATGGATGAACGACTTATTTTAGATTACCTAGATCCTTTACCACTCAATGGCGGCGCCGAGACCTTCTTTGGCTTCGAATCTAGAAATAATATTGTCAAAATTGATAATGTAAAAGTGTGGCGACAGCCATTAGCTGAGAAAATTTTACCCATCGCTGTGGCTGATGATTTTTACAATCGCAATCACTTTGAACATGCATTGATGACCTATGACGATTTACGCAAGAACTACTCGCAAAGCTCTATTGCACCACTTGCGTTATACCGCTCAGCGCTCTGTCTAAAAAATAAAGCAAGTCATCAAAACCAGGCTAATAATCTGTTTCATCAATTTGTGAAGAAGTACAATACGCACCCCTATGTACTCAATGCGCACATCGAGCTCTGTGAGCAAGCCGTATTCAATAAGGACACCGCCTATATTAATAAATGTATCACTCTAGGCCAACAACATCGTCAGCACCAAAATATCGGCGAGCTATTCAATTTAATTGCCTCCTTCTACCGTTCATCCAATAACGTTAACACGGCTAACACGATGGGGAGTAAGCAAAACAATCTCGATGCAATCCAAGCTATTCAGTTATTAGGCAAAAGCCTAGGTATACCTGCACAACATTATCTTATGGCTCAAGCGCTTGAGCCATGCGCTCAAGTCTTACTCCAATTAGGCTACTATGATGAATTGTTACAATTATGCCCATACACAGAAGCAGCCGCTGAAAGCCTACGACTCAGTGGTAAAATCGATCAATTAGCACAAACACACAAACACAGCCTCGCTTATGCCAAAGCCTTGTTGTATGCAGGTCAATACACCAAACTCTATCAGACCTTTGGTAAACAAGCGCATATTCTCAATACAATACTTGTAAACACCGATGACATCGAAGCATTCGCTCAAGTAGTCCCCATCGATTCGCCCTATCAGTACAATCTCGGCAAACTCAAAGAGCAAAGCAAGCAAGAGAATGATGGCATTAAACCCAATGCACTCGACGGGCACCTTAAACTACATTCTATACAAACGATAAATGCATTGGCCAATAAAGACCAAGCTCTAGCTAGAAAATCCATAGAAAACATGCTGCACTTTCAGCAAGACTATAAACAACATGTACTCAGTGCCTATATTCTGCCGGCATTTGCAGACTGGCTACAACATAAAGATAAAGACAAACTCGATAAACAGTGGAGGCTTTTTATCAATGATGTAGATAAGCGTTATGACGGCATGCTAACACTGCAACTGAAACGACTCGGCAATACCATCACCTTATCTGACTTACAAGCACATCCATCTCATCAATATCGATCCTCTGATGAATTAGATATCAATTTACTTATTGACGCATTATGTCTCGAATTATCCGGGAATACTGAGCAAGCAATTAAACAATACGACTTTAATTTCACATCGTATAATGCCGATCTGCGTGCATTTGCTACATGGCGCCGTAAGGAGCTCAGCAAATGAACGATCAAGATAAGAAAAAATCAATTTATAAAGCCGCTCTCGAATTAACGCAATCTAATGAAGATTTCAATCCTGAGGCATTAAAGAAATTAGCTGAAACCATAGACGATCGCGACCTAGAACAAAAAGGCGAAATCGAGAAAATCAAAGTTAATCTATCAGCAACACTCAATGATGATCAACTCGTCGGCCAAAATATCGATTTCCAATATGACGAGACCGCTAGTGAAGACATTGATGATCCTGATGTAAATGAATTCCTAGAAGCGAACGTCATTCCAGGTCGCTATCGTATCAAACGTTTGCTTGGAAGCGGCAACAGCGGTCAGGTGTTCTCGGTCTACGATAATAATCTCTATCGCAAAGTCGCTGCAAAATTTATGCATCCTTCAGATTTAGATTCTGAAGAAAAAACACTGAGTTTTATCGGTGAAGCGCGGATCACTGCCAATTTAGATCATCCAAATATATTACCGGTTCACGATCTTAATTATACTGATGGTGGCCTCATCTATTTCACTATGGATGAAGTCGAAGGCACTTCGCTACAAAGTTTGCTTGATCAATATGAAGAGAAGAATGTTCTTCCTGATGCAATAGAGTCAGTGAATGAGCGCATAAATATTATGCTACAAGTGTGTAATGCCATCGCCTATGCACATTCACACCAAATTATTCATAATGACATCAAACCATCCAATGTCATGATCGGTGCGTTTGGTGAAGTCCTGACGGTTGATTGGGGAACGGCCTGCTCTGAAGACTTAGCTAAAACACATGCGAAATATGGCACGCCTTTATATATGTCACCAGAACAAGCCAAAGATCATAAATCTGATCATCGCAGTGATATTTACTGCCTGGGAACTACTCTTTTTCATTTATTAACATTGCGTGTGCCTTGCTGGCATGATGACATCGAGCAATTTTGGAAACTTAAATGCGACGGTTATTACAACCCACCCACTGCGGCAGAACGAAAACGCATACCGAAAGCATTGCTCTCTATAGCAGAAAAGGCAATGGCCGTTGATCCTGATGCACGTTACCAACAAGTAACTGATATGATTGCCGACATCGAGGCGTATCAGGCCGACCAATCAATTTCGGCTTACACTGAAAGCCCTATAGATTTAATTAAGCGTCTTTATCGTCACAATAAAAAGGCCATCGCTGCAGGAATTTGCGGCATTGTTGTGATCGCTATCATTGCTGCGGTATTAATCTACGAACGCGCACAAAGTCAGAAGGCTTGGCTCCATCATGCGACTATAGACTTTGACAATATACATGTTGAATCATTAGAAAATGACTGGGAGGCATTTAAACTTCCTGAATACAAAGCTGACAGACCAGTTCCGATCAGCTTTTCTGATAAATCACATTGGTCGATTCAAAATGGTAAATTGCACTTTGATGCTATCACCGAGTCGTGTATTTATAATTTATTATATAAACATCGCTTCGCTGGGAATATGCGCATCAACTTTGATTACACACCGCATCATGACGGTGGTAATGTCAATTGTTTCATTGCTGGCCCGCATCGCGTTGCCGCTTACACCTTTCACATAGGCGGTTGGGGTGATTTAGAAGGCATTCGTATCACCAAGCCTGGTGCCAATATTGCTAAAATAAAATTACCTTTCCGTGTTACCAAGGATACTACTTACAACATTCAGATGGAGCGCGATGGGAATTACATCCGCTTATATGTAAATGGGAAATTATACTTTAATTATAAAGACCCCGATGTGCTGATTGGCCTGAAGCATCAACAATTTGGTATCGATCTCCCCACAGATCATAGTAGCCTTGATAACATTAAGATATATTACCAGCCTTTACCCCAAAAAATCAGTCCGTTATCCATTGCTAATGCCTACTATAACAACGGGCTTTATGAAGAGGCTCTACAGACCTATCGCAATATACGAGATACCTATGGCGACGCGATGAAATCGATTGCTCTGTACCGTATCGGACGCTGCCTGACTGAACTTGGTGAAACTAAAAAGGCCAGCTATGTTTATGGACAATTCTCTAAGTTATATCCAGAGCATGAACTTATGGATCATGTTACTGTTCAATACATTAGTCAACTCAGCAAGCAAAATGATTGGGATGGATGCAGTAAGACATTACATAAATACAAGGATAGCATCAAAGACCCCGGACTTAAAGAAGTCTTACTGGCTACTCTATCAAAAAATTTACTCAAATTTACGCTGTGTCGACCAGATGATTATGAATTAAGCAAAAAGTATTCTGGCGTTTATTACCACACCGTCAGCGTTGATGAATACAAACACCGCATGCGTCTGGCCACCAAACTCATCAATGAATATGCGGCTGATTTAGGGCTAAACTATGATGTTAAATCTAGCCTGCTCTACGAACACCTTGGTGTAGAAGCGCGCGTTATTGGTGATACTGATTTACTTTTCAATGAACTCCGAGGTCGTGAAAAGAACATCTATCGCTACTATCAATATTTAGGTGAATACGACAAGGCATTGCAAGAGTTTCCCGAAGACAATCGTTATTATGCCTACTCTCTTTTAAATAGCGGTCGTTTGAAACAATACGTCCATTGGATCAACACCCATCCACGGGACCGTGGCTTAAATTATCACAACACGCTGCATGCAGGTTTTATCCAAGAGTTTATAGAGCTCGCTCCAGATGTTGAGAATGTTGACGCTACTTACCTTTACTTCATTAATGATTTTCAAACTGTCGTAGAAAAATATGCGGGACGAACATCTGATATTGTTAAACTCTTACCAGCACACTATCAGCTCGGACAATGGCAGAAAGTCCTCGACGTTTTTGAAACAGGTAAAAACCTCTCTTCAATGAGAGATCTCAAATTAAGCATTCTCGTTCAGCAAAATAAAATAGATGCTGCCAAAACCTATGCCATCAAGGGATCACAACTGTATGGTGAATTACTTCTGGGACTTGCCTATCAGCAGCTCTACACAAAAGGCGATGCCTCTCAATTTAAAGCCATTGAAGACAATCATCCCATGTATATTCACCTACACCGCATGGATGATCGTTATCTATTACGACCGTTTAATCAGATTGACAGCGGTGAGCGCAATTCAATTCAACAGCACTTTCAAAGCCTCGCCAAAAATGAAGAACCACTCTTCAACGACAAACACCGTTTAAAATTACGCTACCTTTCGGGACTCATTAACGCCAAAGAATATATGGATTACTTACGCTTTAAAAACCAAGATCAAATCATGCAATATGAAGGTAATTTCAATCTGCTCACTGGCATGCGCCTAGAATTAGAAGGCAAAGGCAAGGAAGCCATTAAGCACTACAAAACTGCTCAACTACATTTCTATGACATTATGCATGTCCAATTCCTTGAATGGCGCATTAAGCAGCTGTCACGCTAATACCAACGCCAACCCATTGATCCCGCACGAAACTCAGCCTTACCCGCATCAACAGCGGTCGATACCAGCTGTCCATCTTGAAGCATTTCGTTGTCTTCGTTTTCAATAATCCACTCAAGCATTTTATCTTTCAATCGCTTAGCTATCTCCGCTTCAGATTCAATTATGTTTTTCAATTCACGTGGATCTGTTTTTAAATCATAAAGCTCTTCGAGTCCATTCGCTTCTGAATAGAGATACTTATATTGCTCATCGCGAATCATGTAGCACTGATGCGGCGAGCGCAGGCTGTAGCTCACGATATATTCACGTTGTTGCGTAGCACTATCTTCCAACTCAGGAACAAATGAAATACCATCGACGTCACGCGGCAGCGGGATATCGACCAAGTCTAAGAGTGTCGGCACAATATCCTGCAAACCAACTAAAGCAGGATTAACATTATTTTTTGCCTTGCCTGGTGCTTTGAATACAAATGGAATGGCACAACTACCTTCATACATACAGGCTTTAAAGAAAAATCCAAAGTCGCCCATCATGTCACCATGATCAGCAGTAAAGAGAATGATCGTATTGTCGTAAAGATCATTATCTTTTAAATGTTGCACCAGTCGTCCAATTTGTTCATCCTGAAAAGTAATAAGTCCATAATAATGGGCGCGCGCTACCTGGACAGCCTCAGGCGATAAATATTGCCAGCCATGGGCAATACCATCAATTATTTTAGACGTACTACGTGTCGTTGGCTCTTCTGCTACTGCAGGTTTTTGAATATGACGTGGATCATAAATTTGATCATAGGGGCGCGGTGGGTCATATGGCGAATGCGGTTTTGGAAAAGAAGCATGAATAAAAAACGGTTTGTCACCTGCATCTTTAATATGTTCATCCATGTAATTAATAGCCTGTGATGCAACCCAGGCATCAACCGTGTGTTCTGCCGGTAGTGGCGACGCTGCCGGATGAATATCATTATTACCGATTCCATGCGCACGGCTGTAGCCTTTGTAGCCAACCGTTTCCAAATAGTCCATGTAGTCTTCAACACCACCCTGCTCATTCTTCTCATCAAATTGCTTTAACATACGTCCGGATTCAGCCAGAACGGCCTTTTGGAATCCATGCAGCGTTGGCTCTTGATTATTTTTATTCACATAGGGTAAATAATGTAACTTCCCTGATGAATACGTAGCATAACCATTATCGGCTAATAACTGTGGTAATTTTATTTCATCATCTTTGATCGTTCCACCATTATCTTTATTACCTGTACACTTATGCGAATAACGACCGGTAATCATAGTCGCACGGCCAGGTACACAAATCGGGTTTGGTGAATACGCATTAGGAAACACACAGCCATCAGCGGCAAGTGCATCTAAATGTGGGGTTTTGATATCAGGGTGACCAACACAACTTAAAGTGTCAGCACGAAATTGATCAGCACAGATAAATAGAATATTTGGTTTCATAGTATAAATTTTTAGATTGCCTTTTATAAGAGTCAATTAGCATGACTAAGTTAATCCTGTAAATAGCGATACTAGAAAGACTTGTAATGAATAGATATATTTGATTATTAAAACCACATGTTTGTTTAATCAAATATACTTAACTTTCTGTTTGGAGCAATATCACCTCATGCACAATTACTTAAAAATTTTGGTACTTATTGGTCTATTTTTCCCTCCTGTTTTTGCTGCTCAAGGCAAAGAATATGTGGTTAGTCAACATGCAACAAATGCAAAAGACAGCAATCCTGGAACAGCAAGCAAACCATTTAAAAGTATTGATAAAGGGCTCAGTGTCTTGAAGCCCGGTGATAAACTACTTATTGTTGGCAGCAAAGACAAAGAACATGCCCATGCAGTCTACGATCGCGCTGCTAAACACGGAATCAATCTCAATCAAAAAGGTGCTGCATCTAAACCAATTAGCATTATTGCTCACGGCTTTGTTACACTGCGTGGCAATGGCAGCATGCATGGCATCAATCTCGATAATGCAGCTCATTATTATGTGCGTGGCTTTAAATTTGAAAATTTCAAGAAGGCTTCCGAGGGTTTTAATCCAAGCTCACACATACACATTGAAGATTGCGAATTCACCAAGACCAAAGAGACCGGCATGCGCCTACGAGAATGGAGCGACTCAACACTTCGTAACGTAAGCGTGCACCACTGTGCTGAGACCGGATTATTTTTAAAAAGCTGCAAGAACGTTTTATTGGATAATGTTCATAGTATTGCCAATTCAGATGGCCAAGGCAGCGCTGGTGACGGCGATGGTTATACCACTCACTATTGCACAGGCATCACCTTCATTAACTGCAGTGCCTCTAAGAATTCCGAAGATGGATTTGATTTAACCGGTGATCACGTCCTTATTAACTGCAAAGCCATGCACAATAATACCTGCAACATAAAATTATGGCGCCGTGATGGCAATAAATTCAAAGAAAACATGACCTACATGCTCGGCTGTTTATTACTAGGTTCCGGTGAAGCTAACCTAAAGATTTCCAATGGTGCCGGACTCTATATGAGCCATTCAATTGTCGATCAGGCAGGTGAAGAGGGCATTGCCTTTCGGGAAAACCATCAAACGCCAGTGAATAACTATATCGGCCATTCTATTATTTTAAATTCTAAGCGCTTCGGAATTGATCGTCAAAATGGAAACCCTTTAGAGATTAAACAAAATGTTTATTACACAAATGCCCAACATCTACGCGGTATCGACATCGAAAAAGCTATCCTGCAATTAAACCCGCAGCTTAAATACGATAAAGACTTTAATGCTTCAATGTCACCAATTAGTCATATAAGAAAATTAAGGATCAAAAAAGAAGCCACTATCCTCAAGATTCTTGAAGATAATGGCTTCGTTTATTCTGATAAATCCAGAGTTGGTTTCTTAGCAATTGATCCGAAATAGAATTACACTTCTGCCGCTTCAAAAGACAACGGAGCAATCTCTCCTGGTAATATTTCAGCCGCCTGCTCCGTGAGCATAGCATACGCCGTATCGACAATGCTCTGGTGATTATGATCTGGGGTATAGCCTAAGACCTCGCGTGCATTTGCTAAGTCGAGACTGAACTGCCAGCAGTTTGGCACGTCTACTTCAACATATTCTTTACCAGTCTTCTCAGCGATCATTTTCACAAAGTCTGGCCATTCACAGGCATCTGCAGCGGCAACGTTAAAAGTTTGACCAGCGGCTTTGTCATTACCAAGACAGGTGTCGATTAATTTCATCACATCGCGTACATCAGTCATATGCCAACGCCAGCTCTTATCTCCTGGACAACGTGGGATACACATTTTTTCAGCGTTTGCTTCAAGATCGGCAACTGCTTTTTTCCATTCGCTATTCGGTAAATACATCTGCGCCTTCGGATTATCACCAAATTCTTTAAGCATATTTAAAACTGTTTTGCAGGTAAATATATCCAGGACTTCTGGACCAGCGACAATGTAATTTGGGCGTATCAAGGTTGTCTTAATGTCGTAAAGCCAGTGGTACTGATTAACCATGGTTTCAACTAAGGTTTTATTCTGACCGTATAAGGTTAACGGAAAACATTCGTCCGTTTCTTTGCCTGGTGTTGGCGACATTGAGACCACATCATATACGGCAGTGCTTGAAAAGCAGATCAGCTGGGCCTTGTTGCCATCTTGGCGAATACCTTCAAGGACATTAAAAGTACCCTTCACATTAATATCAAAAAACTGTGCACTTGGCATTTTATCCATCATACCTTCCATAACCGCGGCGGTATGCACAACAATTTCAGCACCCTGAATGGCTTCGATAACTGCATTACTGTCGGTTATATCAAAATGTTTCTTACTGACGTTCAAACCATCAAGCTTGGCCTCCTGGCGGTCTCCAGGCAATAAACAAGCTACAATATCATGGCCGCTTTCCGACAGATGTTTACATACGTTTGCACCAAGGCGTCCGGTCGCACCGGTTACAACAATCTTAGACATATTTATCTCCAGATAAATGAATGTGGAAAAACAATTTGGGAAAATTGTTTTTGAAATATTCGTTAACAGGGTCTGAGGTATGCGCCATGGCCGCATTTGCTGTCAGGAGTAGGCCATGCTCCGCTTGATGAAATGCTTATATCACTTTTAACAAATAGAGTCAAACATATTTTATTTTATAATTTTTATTAAAGGATCATTTCACGTTGCCTCATTCTCGAATCTGCTTAGATGATATATCATAACTATCTATAAATACATATGTTATATCGCATGCGTCCTCAGGATCGAAGCGGTGACTCTAGAAAGCCTGTTAGCCGTAATGAATCAATGTGAATCATTATTTAACATATTGTGCACCTTAATTTCTTGATGTGCACAAGCCGTTTGCTAATGTTTTAGCTAACGCTTTTTCAATCAGAAAGACCTTCTATGTATCGTTATGCATCTCTTTTTATGTGTTTATTTGTTAGCTGTGCTTTGCATGCCCAAGCGCTCGAGTCCGAGCAATCCGTTTATTTATTCAATGACGGCTACTGCGATGCAGCGATGAAAGATCTCCAAAAATCTGCCAAAGAACACATTGCTTCGAAAAAAATTAGTTGGAAGCAAAAAAGTGATAGTGGTGTGACTTGGAGCGAACTCAAAAATGATTATGAAAAATTGCTGCTTAAAAAAGAAGCTGATTGCTATGTCCTATCCCTTGGAATAGCAGATGTTTGGGATAAACGCAAAAAGACAGCGCTCGCTATTGACGAAAGTGAATTACAGAACTCCATCGACGCAGTCATCCAAGCACTTAGTAATGCAGAAAAACAAATAGTCCTTTTGACTCCTCATGTGCTCCTAGAAGGGACAAACAAGGAGGCCAACACACAAATTAATAAACTTGCGACTATTATTAAAAAATTTGCTGACAAAGAAAATGTGTATGTTTGCGATATACACGCAGCATTTAATGAACAGATATCTCTATCTGAACCTGCCAAACGTGGCAAAGGCATTTGCACTAAAGATGGCTACAAATTGAATGACACCGGTGAAGCAGCAGTCATTCAGTCCCTCAGCACTGTTCTCGGTGTCAGTCCAAAGAATGACACAAGCTTCAAAACCATTTCAATCAAGAAAAAAGACTATGTTGTTTTTGCAAATGGATTCTACAAATCGGTACCGACCAAGAATTTCAATGATGCTTCCAGGGCACTCTATGAAGCAAGCATGGGCTTCGAGTGTCCAAGACTAGGATCGACAAAATTACTTGGGGAAAGCCTCTTGGAAGAAGGTATTGCAGATCGTATATTAGCCCAACGCGGCACACACTACATCCTCCTACCCACCTTCGCCTATCATGTTAAAGTACATAATAAAATATTCGTGGATGGTACCTATGAGAAAAAGTTCATTGAGTTAATTAAAGAAATGAAAAGCAAGACCAAATCACCTATTTACCTAATGACTCCACTCATTTGGAGTGAAAATGATGAAGAAAGTAAAATAGTAGTAGATGGCCCATTGTATAAAATGTCAGAAGATCATGCCAACACTATTCGCAAAGTCGCCTCCCTTACCAAGTGCCCTATTATCGATATTCATCAACAATGTCTCGATATCATAAACGAAAAAGGCACGGAAGGCATTCGTTTTAGCAGCGAACGCAAAGTGAAAGGGAAAGCAGTTTCAATGGGTGCTATAAATAAGGAATTAGGTAGAAAACTGGTTATGGAATCGTTAATCGAACTGACTGGACTAAAATTCCGCTACTGATTACCTACCTAAATATAATAATTACAACAACTTAGATTGCACGCATCAAACTCCTGATATAGTCGGAATATATTGACCTTTTATCGCCATAGTTTTCTTGCTCATAAAACTGGTTTTCGCAGCATACTTCCCGAACTAACTCAACGGAACCGTCATGCTACGATTACTTTTTCTTTTCTGCATTATCAACTTTGCATTTGCCCAAGGACTCCCTGAAGAGTCTTCGCTATTTATTTATAACGATGGTACTTTAGACAGTGCATTCAAAGATCTTCAAAGAGGAGCCAAAGAACAACTCAAAGAAAAAGAGATAAGTTGGAAATCAAAATCCAACAACAGCGCTAGCTGGCTTAGCCTCAAAGATAATGTTGAGAAGGATCTGCTAAAGAAGAAGGCTGATTATTACCTCCTTTCTCTAGGGTTAAATGACATTTGGGATAAACGTAAAAAGCAAGTTCAACCTCATCAGAGCATTGATCTTCAAGCTGCCATAGATGACGTCATCGCCATACTCAGCAAAGCTGAGAAACAAATCATACTCTGTACCATTCAGCCAATGCTTGAAGAAACGAATCCTGAACTCAATTCACAGGTCGAGAAACTCAATGCATTTATCAAAGCCTATGCCAAAAAAGAGAATGTTCACATTTGTGACATACACACACCACTAGCTCGTAAAATAAAGAACTCTGAGCCGGCCAAACGTGGTAAAGGCATCACGACCAAAGATGGATTTAAAATCGAAGGTGTTGGTTCTGATATAGTCCAACAGACAGCAGCATCACTCATTGGTATTTATATGCGCACTGATACCTCTTTAGATCCCGTTAAACTTAACAAAAAAGATTACATAGTGATTGCTTGTGGCCATAACACCGGTTTCCCAGTTAAAGATTTCAACGAAGCATCAAAAGCAAAGTATGGGACAAAATGGAAGTTTGAATCCCCAAGAGTAGCCACGATCACCTTGCAAAGCTGGGAGATGTTTCAACCAACTTCACCGGCTAAAAAGTTACTCGGTCAAAAGGGTAATCATTACTTTCTCCTTCCAACCTTTGCTCATAGCGACCCTCGCTTTAGCAAGCCATTTAAAGACGGTACCTACAAGCCAAAATTTATTGAGCTCATAAAGGAAATGAAGGAAAAAACAAATGCAAAACTTTATTTAGTAACTTGGGTCGTTTGGAATGAAGCAAATGCTAATAACAGCCTAGTTATTGACGGACCGTATTATCAAGAAAGCGCCAAATGGGCAAACGTCATTCGTGAAATAGGTAAAGAAACAGGATTACCAGTACTTGACTTGCATCAGCGCTGCATGGATATCATTGCCGAGAAGGGTCCTGAAGGACTATGTTTTGGTGGTCAATCATACTCAAATGATCCCGCTAAGACTCAGCACCTGATGTCAAAACAAGGCGCAGAAATTTTTGCCGAGGAAATATGCAAACTCTTCAACATAGAAATGCTCGTATCTACCAAGTGACAGTGACGCTTCCACTATTAGGCACAACATCGATCACAATTTTCCCATCAGCCACAATCACTGGCAATTCAACTTTTGTTTTAACCAACACGGCCTTGGCGCGCCCAGCCTTGGTCGGAATGACTACCGACAACGGATGCCTAAATACTTGTTTATTTTCAAGACTGCAACTTAGATTAAAAGTGCAGTGAGTTTTACCCTTTTTTGTAATTTCTAGTGCCGCATTTTTCCGTTCGAAAACATAACGCCCAACTGTACCCATCGGTGCGATCCATAGGTCTTTTTGCTTCACCAACCATTGACAATGAATCTTAAACTCCTCTTTGCTGCTAAATGCTGAATAACCGTCTTCGATGGCATGCACCAAAGGTGAAATCCATTTCCCCGCTTGTATATCTTTTAGAATAACTTGACGGCACGCCTCATCATCCCATTTCTTTTTAACCGTGCCGTAAACAATGATATGTAATTTATCGAGATACTCTGGCTCGCGGATGAAGAAGTGATTTTCCAATATTTTCTTTGCCACTCGTTCGGTGACTTGTGATCCACCTGGCTTAGCATAGGAAACGGGGGCCACTCCTGTTTTTGTAGTGATAATTTTATGTGAACCGTTAATTAGATGGTCTAACAATTTTTCATCAACATCTTGCAGCTTTTTCTTTCCTTTCACTCCACCTAAATGAGTGCCCATCTCATGGCCATTGGCAATCATGGCTTTGGCCTGCTCCCAGGTAATATGTTTTTTAGATCCCATCTCAGCTTTAAATGCCTTAATGAAAAATGTTCCTTTGATACCTAAGGGATCGATGACTTCCAAGCTATCAGCAACCCACTTAGTGTCACCGTCATCAAAGCCGAAACTCAATGCTGCCTGCTTATCTTGATAATATTCAGCAATATACGGCTCAACTGCATTCACTGCAGATAATGTGAATAGATATATGATCAACAATTTGTGCATGTTTTTCCCAGAGTGTCCATTTAGTTAAAGTGCAATGATTACAATAAGTAATTACACAAAGAGTCTAATGGATGAGAAATGGATCTCTAGTTAATTAGCACATTAAAAATCTGGCAGTTCACCTTGCTCATAAGCAGCAAGCAATTCGTCATATAAGCCAGAAACCCAAGTAGCCTCTTCGTTCTTCTCTACACGATCACTTGGGGCTTCTGTTATCGGCACATCTTTTAATTGCTCAATCAACTCGATATGCTTACGCGCATCAGCAATACGGCACTGAATCGACTCTTTCCCACGTATCTGATCAAAACATGCCTCTATTTTTTGACGTCCCGCCTCTGGCACTCCATAGGTTTTTGTTTCGCCATTATTGAACTCAGCACGTAAACACTGCGCCTCATCCAAGGTAATTGTAGCATTTTCAAATACATATTCGCCATGAGGGCCAGTACGTTTTTCGATACTGTGGCTAGTAATAAACAGGCCATCTACGTCACCACTTTTATATGCAATCGCCGTCGTGTCATTATTCTCAATGTCATTAGCGCGCATTAAACGAGCATCGCTTAATTCAGCAGAAGCCGCTTCACCACCGCCTATAATAAGGAGCTGATAATATAAATAATGCGAGCAAGCATTCATCGCTGGACTATCAAAAACAGGAATACCATCAGGCGTTTGACGAGCACCAGCCCATCCTGCACGTCCATAATAGGTGTGATTACGTGGCCACAGTGCAACTGTTTTGACTGACTGTAATTTACCTAAAACACCTGCGCGAATATCCGCTAGCAAATCTTGAGTTGCTTGGGCATAGTGCCATTGAAACCCTATGGCGACAAAACCATCAACAGCATCTTCAGCTTCCTGCAATGCATCAGCCTCAGCAACACTACCACACAACGGTTTCTCAAGCAAGACATTCGCGCCACTCTCCAGTGCTAATTTTGTAAGCGGCAAATGTGTATGGATCGGCGTGCAAATGATAATCAGATCTGCTGAATGTTTTTCTAAAGCCTCGCTGAGATCCGCATAAACGGGTATACCTTGATCGAGCATGCTCTGGTAATGATTGCTGCTTTCAGGTCGTGGATCGACACCGGCAACAAACTCCCAATTACGTTCACCTTCAAAATCTTTAGCTAAAAACAAATGACCGAGATACCATCCGCCATATCCACCAATTCCGACTTGTATGACCTTTATTTTTTCTTCGTCGCTCACATAAACTCCAGTTGCAATCGATATGTAGATGAAGGACTATAATGACAATGCTTCCATGCAAAGCCTCAGTATCTAATTAAATAACTCTAAATTCTGCCTTGCATCAAATAAAGCGTATCAAATCAATAGCAACTATACTGCAACTAATCAAATAATGGATGGACTCACTGATACGAGTTGGCCGCTCATTAATGATTCAGTCTGTGCCACCACCACACGCTGTGCTTGATAGCCCTCTTTAATACCCGTCCAAAAGGACCCTTCATTATTAATTTTATCACACATAGCATTCAGCGATTTATGATATCGGCCTGATTTCTCATTCATCAACCAATGATCAGGGAAGGTATCACAAGCTATTTCCTCTGGACGCGCATCAGGATTACTTTGAAAGAGTAATTTATCGGCATCAAACATAAGACAGCCCTTAGTACCATTAATCCCAAAATGACCATAACGCAGGGCCGCCATTCCATCGCCATGCATCGCAATGCCACCATCTTGGTAATTTATAATGCTGGCAAAATCCTCAACCGAATCTTTACCTTCAACGGTAGAAATACCCGATGTATAAGTCGTCAACGGATTACCAAGAATATCATTAAAATATACAGCGTCATGCACGCCATGATGAATAATCCATTGCCCAGATTGTTCTGGAATTTCAATGGCTGGATGACGAAAGCCCTCGCTATAATAGCCATAGCCACGGCTACGCACACGACGCATACTTAAAATCTGGCCCAGCTTACCATCTCTGACCATTTCGCGTGCACGCCAAAACGTCGGCGTGAAATTAACTGAAAATGGCACCATGCTTTTGGTTTTATACTTCTCTTCTGCGGCAATCATGTCTTCAGCATCTTGCAATGAAATAGATATCGGTTTTTCGCATACGACATGAATGCCTTTCTCCATTGCTGCGATAGATATAGGTGCATGCCCAGCGTTTGCAGTAACAACCACTATGATATCCAAACCCTCATCAATTAAATCCTTGGCATCATAAAAGGCCCGTGTGCTTAAAGAACTTGCCACGGCATCAGCACGTTCCTTAAGTAAATCCGCAACACCAATTAAATTCATATCTGGGCGTTCATTGACCGCTTCTGCAAATTTAGCTCCACTATCTCGTACTCCGACGACGCCGACTTTAAATGTCATAGCCCATCCCCTCACACTTTATTTAGTTTTACGCTTTGATATTGTGATCAAAAAAATCGAATACTTTATCGAATATTTCTTGATTCATACAATGACCGACATTTGGCATAAAACTTTCGAAATATTCCGTTAATCCTGCCTTTGTATAGGCAGCCGCAATCTTTTCATGTGCACGCAACATACCATTTTCTGTGAACAAGTGGTCCTGGCTTGGACTGACAACCATCAGATGGCGTGGCATGCTCAGCGAAATGATATCAGGCATATCCAATTGATGATAAAGCCCCTGGATTAAGAACTTTCTACCTAGATGGCCAGATAGACGAAATTCAAAGTGTGAATCCATTTCTGTCATCCAGCCAAGTGAAATACCAGCATGGATGCGATCATCACAGGCCATTAAATAATTAGTGCGATAACCACCCACAGATAAACCCATGCAGCCAATGCGATCATTATCAACATCATCGCGACCCAATAAATATGAGACGGTTGCCATGTCATCCATAAGCGAACGACCTGTCCAGGTCTGTCCCGCAAGCTCTAAATGATCAACGATACGATTAAAACCGCGCGAGCAGGACTTGTCATATTCTAAACAATCGGCTATAGATAAGGATGTATAATGCTTTTTCTTTTCTTGAAAATATGCATCATCAACAACAGCACGCTCGCCAAAACCCAAAGCATCAATCGAAATAGCTAGATATCCTCGTTTAGCCAATTCATTAGCCACACCCCAACCATTGTAATTCGCCTCTTGTGTTTCAGAGATGATTGGATGTTGTTCCTTGAATTTAAAAACTTTTTCTTTTCCAAATGCTTGCAAACAACCTTGATCGTGATTAACGACAACTGCTGGCATGGGTCCCATTTGGTTTTCTGCGTAAGCAACGTATGCAGCTATCGACTCGCCCATATCATTATCAAATCGAACACGCTCAAATTGCACGCCGTCTTCGACTCGCTGCCATTCAATAGTACCTGTCACCGATAAAGGATTTAATACAACACCCAATTTTTCCTGCAAAAATGCCAGCGTTTCTTGACGCCATTCCTGGTGATCACTAGTTCCATATTCTAAAAAGCTACGCTTACACGGTCCTTGCTTGCGAAATGCTGCCAAGGTCTCGCGCATATCTCCTAATTCATCTCGCGGCTGTGGTCGTGGTTTTTGTGTCATTATTTCAACTGTTTAACCTGTCGATGCGGTGTATCGCCTACTATACGCTCTGAATCTCGTTCTACTGCACCAATATCCGGCGCTTTACCTTCGTAGACTACATTGATAGGCACAGCTACTTCCCAATTAATTTGTTTATCGACGGTGATGGTGTGCTTGTGAATATCACGAGCCACTACGCGAACCCTTTCCTTACCAACAAGGATTTCATCACCCGTGACCATTCCAAGACCATTGGTAAAATAACGTGCATCATTGACCTGAATAACAGTACCAGTGCCTTTTGTTTTAGTTTGTGTGAGATGTGTTCCCGCATCGATACACGGACTTGCATCAGCCAAAGTAAAAGCATTTTTGTCGTTGATATCTTGCGTAGTAAATTTTGGGTCGCTACCGATTATTGAATTTTGGTCAAAATCTGCACCCCAGCCTTTAACTTGGCCTTTTTTGAGCACCGTATCTAAAAAGAAAATATATTCTTCACCTTTGGTTTTAAAATACAGATTGTTCTCAAAGGTCTGACTCATGAACTCATCGCGCTTGGTAGCAGGCGCAACGATTGCAGCGGCCTTACCCATTGTTGGATGCATTTCCACTAGAACGTTTTTATGATAGCCCTTGGTTTTATCCGGGGCGTTTAAGTAAAGAATATTATTTTTAAATACATTATTTTTATTAGGGCCATGAGGGCGCTTTTTATTTGGAAACGGGTTCCCTTGAGCATCAACATCAACCACCTCACGATGAATATAAAGCATTCCATTCTCGACACGACCGTTCACGTTGTTAACCAACGTATTGTTGTACATGCACACACCGTTACTTGATGCAATCAATACGGAGTATTTGTCACCGCCCACAAAGATATTATTCCTAACGATACCACCGTAGGCATTAAAGGCATCGCCTTCGCTAAAACCCTCTCCATCACCACTACGAATCTTCAACGGCCCACGTTTCTTGCCTTGGTAATAAAAAACGTTGTTTTCCAATACCAAATCCTTCACCCCACCGGGATCAATTTGCGGCATGACTCCATTACGAGACGTAAACGCAAAGAAATTATTGCGAACAATGAGTCCATCAATGTTATCTGGAAAGATCGCAATATCCCAGTAATCATAGAACGTACAGTTTTCTATGAGTACATGGTGATGGCGCTTCTTCTTATCATTATGCTTGATCGCTAAATTTCCACCAGTGAACAAACAATTACGAATAATTAAATTATTAGCAAAAGTAACGATACCATTCTTAGTTATATTGGTGAACTCAATACCATCTATTTCAACATGAGATCCGTTGACCACCATTCCATGGGGTTTTGATTTCCAAATCACTTTTTCATCTTTATGGCGTTTAATGCGTAGCCATTTATTTTCAGAACCCTTATGATCTACACTGATCATCTCTGTGTAAGTACCCGCATGCAATAAAATCGTACCGCCTTTAGTAGCAAGATGCAAAGCAGCGCCGATCGTTTTAAAAGGGGCTTGCTCGGTTCCTTTATTCGTATCCAAACCCGATTGCGGATCGACATGCCATTCACTCGACATGAGCACGGGACCGAAGACCAGTAAAAACACTACAAATTTTAACTTATTGTGTGCTGATAATTTAACTGATTCTGTCATTGATCAATCTCCACTGATCCATGAATACGGCCATAGTACCGTGCTGGACTTCATTAATTTCTATTAATTACAGGAATTTATGCAAGAAAATTACGATATTGAACCGCCGGCCTATCCCAACTGATCCATAATTGTACAAATTGAGATGAAATTTTTTTACACTTTGTGATTAAGATGTGCTTGACATTGCCATTCCCACGTGTGGGCCATAGGGTGCGAGCGCACATGGCATGTAACCACTAAAGAAAACGTCGTGTTGTTCATGCATAAATTTCCACATTTTTCCCAATAATGCTTGTCGGATCTGATCAAGTTCGTCGGGTAATGCTGGCCATGGTTGATAGTCACTGCGCTTCAAAGTGCCTAATTCGTGAGCCGTTCGTGGAATTGCTCGCGATGGATGAGCCAAATTACATAATTCATGTGGGTCATTTTTGAGATCATAGAGTTCATCAAAATCAAATGGATTAAACACATATTTCCATTCTTTCGTTTGAACCAAACGCTGCGTGTAGTAAATCTCATTACCATTAGTTTGACTGTAAAATGCGTCTGGCCAATCATTAACTGTCTCATTATGGATAAACGGCAT
>JANQLF010000179.1 GCA_028280785.1 Planctomycetota bacterium | reverse complement strand
CACTACACTGCTCATCATCATAAGGATTGGCAGGCATCGGATGTAATTGCGTTCGCATTTCCCAACGCTGACCAGTTTGGATGTGTATTGATTGTGCCTCAGTATCAAAGGCATCCCACTCACAATTAAAAATGCGATAATCTTCTTCCGCATGTACTTGCTGTTGCTCACGCTCAACAACACGAATTTCAGTAATTTCAATCTGTGCGCGTGATTCTTCGGTGGACCAAAAATACAAACCGAATTCTAAGGCTAAAAACTGTTGATAGGCATCCCAGTTCTGCGGCAGAGGTTCACCTTGCCAATTGGCGGCGCTGCGTAATGAAAAATGTAAGTGATTATGGCCGACACTTAATGCTTTGGCGTTGGCTAATTGAAACCAATGACCGTCATCATCTTTAATAAATGCACCTACACCTAAGTCTGCTGGTGCATCTGCTGGTACTTTAATTTGTGCTTGGATGGCAATGGTTTGCTCAGTTATTTTTCCCTTGGCATAAACATTGGTTGTTAAGGGTGATTCCAATGTGACTGTTTGCACGCTTTGGGCGGGTAAAATACAGGTGCAACATAAACAACAGAAAATCAGACGCCACATCTTTGCCATAGTACTTGTCAATGAGACTCCAAGCAAGGTTAGTCTACCGTTGGGGGACGGTACTGTAGACGCCAATAGTGGCTTATTCTTGCGAGACTCTGCGCAGTTTAAATGCCAAGTGACGTCTAAAATCAGGACAGGTCAGGGTTAGCCCACCAGACTGATGTTTAAACGTTTTGCTGCTGATCACGTGACCAGTGCTCGCATCCCACCATTCAATTTGCATGGTGCCCGGTTTTACATTACTACCAATTTGTATGGAAACTTTTTGATGCAGTGGAATCTTAAGGCCTTCATAGCCCCAATTCCAATCTAATAAATATCCATAAATACATCCTGGTTTAAACCAGGCACGACACCAAATCACTTCTTTTTGTGGATGATTAATATGTAAATGTACACAGCGTGCTTGTGGCGAACGAAAATCTTCGCCTTTTAAAAATTCTGAAATAGCGCGGTAGGGATGAAAGCGATCACCTTGGTCGGTCCATTCATACCACCATAAATGGGGTGACGATGCATGACCACTCATTAATGCCGCCCATGGCCCACTCATATGCTCAGCGGTTAATTGCGGTTCTGGTCCGGCACCAGCACTGGCACCAAATTCGGTGCACACCAAGGGTTTTTTATAAGCACTGAGTCCCAGCGTCGGATGCAAGGTCGAGTCATACATAATCTGTGCAAGTAATCGGCCTCCATTGCCGCGACGTCCGTGATAAGCGTCGATGGCCGTAAAATCCATATTTTCTAAAGCGACTAATTCGCGATAGGGTACACGATAATCACCACTCCAATGCGAGGTCACCGGGTGATCATAAGTATCTAATGCCTTCCATGCGTCGAAGGCGTTTTTATGCCATAGGCGCATTTGTTCAGGGCCACTTAAGCCGTCCAGACCATTACGAGCCATGTCGGTCAAATTCATTTCCGAGAATAATTTCCAGCACAATACCGCCGGATGATCAGCGTAGCGTGCGCAAATATAACGACGCCGTTCTTGTTGGGCATGCAGGGGTATTTCATGGGTGAAAAATTGTTTGGCTTCATCAAGGGGTCCACCGTTTTTAGAATTAAATGGTGAAGTACCCCATTCGCGGTCGGTTTTAAATGAGGCCTGGCCGTGATTGTTAATTACTAAAATAACCCGAATATTTTTTTCGTAAGCGTAATCTAAAATTTCATCTAAGCGTTGGGCATTGCCTTCGTGATAAGCACCGATGCCATGAAAGCCGGGCCATTCATCTAACCATTCCAAGCCAACATTCCAGGAAGCCATCCAAATTTCGACACTGTTGGCACCTGCACGAGATAAACGATCGAAATAAGCTTTATACGCATGAACGATGCGCTCGGGGGTGGCAACGGCAGAGGTGCGTTCAACTCCACGCGGATCGGTAACACTGCGAATATTCATACCAAGTGGCCAATGAAAACGCTCTTCAACACCTATGCGGAAAAAACGAAAATCATTTTTATCAATGCGCGCATATTCATCCCACGGCTCGCCGCTGACAACTAAGGCAGGTAGGGGACAGCTGACGGTACGTTCGTTGTCGCTACCTTTATCCCAAATGCCTTCGAGGCGCATCGAATAGGTACCAGGCAGGCGTGGGCGAAAACGCAGACTAAAATATCCAGGTCCATCAGGCAGGGCCCGATCACGATCACCGCCGTCTATAATACGAGTAGGCTTTTGATAAAATCCAGGAATGCTGAGTGGACCTTGTGGTCCATCCATGATTAGATTTAATTCAAATAAATCGCTATCATACGGATTCGATAGCATCGGGTCAGGATTGCAGCGCATGGTCCAACGTTCACCAGTTTTACCGCTGCATTGCGTTCCATCACTATTAATATTATCTAATTGAATATCGAGTAATCGTGCCGGCGGTTTTTTTTCTTCTAAAAATTCTACATGTAGCGCGCGTAATAAATCGATACTTATGTCGCAGGTGTTTTCTTGTTCGGACCAAAAAAATAAGCCGTAATTATAGGCGAGGTAATGTTGATAAGGATTCCATACATCGAAAAATGGTTCAGACTGCCATGATTGATCATGGCGAATGCTAAAATGTAAATGATGCGTTCCCGGTTTGAGCACATTGGTGTGGGATAATTGAAACCAATTACCGTCATCATCTTTCATATAGGCGCCGACGCCTAAATCTGACGGAGCGTCTTTGGGTACGTGAATTAATGCTTGAATCGCATTGACCGGTTTGGGTAAAAGACTCGGTGCTTCTATAAAAGAGGTGAGGGGTGCTTGTAATTTGAGTTTGAGTCGTGGATCGGCTGCCTCATCAATTTCAGTCGCCCACGAGAGCTGAGCACTCAGAGCAATCAAGAACAACACGATGAAACGGAGTAAAGTCATGGTCGATAGAGTTTAAATGCCAGATGTCGTCTGAAAGGTGGTATGGTAATTCTCAACACACCACCTGTATGTTCGATGAACGTTTGCTCGACAATCTGACCAAGTGAGGCATCCCACCATTCGAGGTGCATCGGCCCAGCCTTAACATTATTACCTAAAGTCAGTGTAGCACTCTTGATAAGGGGAAGTTGTGTGCCGTTATAACCCCAGCGTGCATCAAGAACGTAGCCAAGCATGCGCCCTTTACGGACCATGGCCCGTGTCCACAGGCGCTTGCTACTGGATTGGAGTTTGACGGAAGTGCATCCGGCCAAAGAAGTTTCGGATTGCATGTAATTACCGATGGCGCGATACGGGTGCCAGAGGTCTTGTTGGTCAACCCATTCAAACCACCAAATTAATGGACTGCCAGCATGGCCGCTCATCAGTCCTGCCCACGGGCCGCTTAAGTGTTCAGCGGTTAATTGAATTTCATTACAAGCCATCGGTGTGCCACCAAACTCAGTGCATAAAATTGGTTTTTTATAACGTGCTAATCCGCGTCCGTGATCTTCAATGCTATACATTAACAAATCAGCAAGAAGACGATGACCAGGAACGCGATGGTGATAAGCGTCGATAAAAATAGCGTCTAGTTCTGTGACCTGTGCTACTGAGCTATCAACGATCGTGAAATCAGAACTCCAATGAGTAACGACTGGATGTTGGTAGTGGTCAAGGCTTTTAAAATCCTTACAGGCCTGCTGATGCCAGTTGCGTAATTTTTTATTTCTTTTTCCTAGATATGGATTTCGTGTTTCCAGGCCGACATCCGTGAGGTCTTGTTCAGTCCACAATTTCCAGCACATGATAGCTGGGTGATCGGCATAGCGTGCAACCAAATATCTACGCAATTTCCCTTGATACACATGAGCATGCTCATCAGTAAATATTTGTTTTGCACTCGAAAGAAAACCGCCATTACGTCGATTATACGGATGGTGTTTCCATTCGCTATCTACTTGCGAACTGGCCTGGCCGTGATTATTTAAAACTAAAATAACACGGATACCTTTTTCATAAGCAGCATCTAAAATCCTATCTAAGCGTGCAGCGTTACCTTCATGATAATAGCCGGCGCCGTAATAACCTGGCCATCCTTTGCGCCATTCCAAAGCGAGGTTCCAACTGCACATCCAAATTTCGGCACAATTAGCACCGGCCCGCGATAAACGGTCTAAATATGCCTCGTAAGAAAGGGTACCGCGTACCGGTGTTGCGTCACAGCGGGTATTTTTATGGCCACGTGAATCATTGACTGAGCGAATGTTTAATCCATTGGGCCAATAGAGTTGATCCTTAATACTAAAATATCGTGGGTCTTTTTGATCAATGCGCACGTAATCATCAAAATCTTCACCACTCACCGTTAATACGGGCAGATTAATGGTGAAGCTGTGATCAGCAGTTTTAACTTGTAATAATACTTGATAAGTGCCTGCCTGTTGTGGTCGGTAGCGTAGAATATAATAACCTGGTTTATTGATCGTCGCTTGTTCATGATCACCAGCATCGCTTAGTTGGATGGGCTGATAATAAAAAGCCCGATAACTGCGTTGTATGCCAGCAGTGTCCGTTATTAATGCTTTAATGCTGAGCGTGTCATCGTTAAAGGGATTACGTGGTAAAATATCTGGTCGGCAATGTACTTCCCATCGCTCACCTGTTTGTGCAAAGCAGATATTGCTGGACTCATCGTAATCTTGCAGCGAAAGAATTTTAAGAGCATTGCAGGTGTATGCTGGTTCTTTGTAAGATGATTTAAATAAAACTTCACGCAGATGCAGAATTTGAATATGCGCACGATTCTGTTGCTGCGACCAAAAATACAGCCCATATTGTTTGGACTGCCCAAGACGGTACGCATTCCATTCCATGCCGTATGGTTCTGCTTGCCATAAATCATTTTCATCAATGGGGAAATAAAGCTCGTGCTTACCAGGAGTCAGTTTTTTCAAATGCGGCTGTTGAAACCAAGTGCCATCTTGATCTTTTACATAGGCACCGATTCCTAAATCTGTTGGCGCGTCCTCAGGTACTTCAATTATTGCTTCAATACCTTTGCAGTGATGCATTAACGCAGTACGCGGTGTCCCATAGGTCGTTAAAGGGGCTCGTAATTTCAGACTTATGTCGTCGAAGGAATTATTGTCTTTAATTTCAGGAGCGGGATAACGTTGAGTTTTTGTCTGTTTTTGTTTCGATGTATTCGAGGCTTGCTTAATTAATGACTGTACCCCAAAGGCAACGAGACATAAAATGATCAATACCGATAAGCCGCGATACATGAGGAACTTATGTTCGGTATTCCTCACTCGGACGCAACCGCCGTTTGAAAACTTGCATGCAAGACATTGATCCTGAGAATAGTGCTCTGATGGCCGCTGCAAAGAAAACCAGTGAAAAACAACAGGCGAAACGTCGTAAGGCACGTCTCCGTCAAAAGCAATTGATCGCGTTAGAGGCGTTATTGGTCATTCGTTGGGTTTTGCGCTATGCGGAAGGCGTGGTGAAAGAGCAACCGTGGTCACCATGGTTGCAAATTAGCTTAATTATGTTTTTAGTTGCAGGCGCCTTTGGCTGGTTCTTGTGGGTCATTCAACGCACCGCTGAAAAAAGCGTCGAGGGCACTACGCGCTTAGTTGAACGCATGCCTATTCCTATGCCGATGCTCGTCGTCCACTTCCTCGTCTTTGTTATTTTATTTGTTGCCTACGCCTGGCAATTAGGCTTTATCGAACAGATACAAGCTGATGCTGAACAAACGATGAATTCGGTTGAACAGAACTTGGAATAAAAGATAGAACTTAGTGCTGGTAACTAGTGGCTAGTACTAGTGAATTGGATCCAAATCAATGAACAGACTTCCTGAAGAAGATTGGATAGTATTTAAACGACATCACCTAGCGATTCGTGAAGCATATGTTAACAAGGCACTGCAAAATGTTTTTGATGTCATGCACGGCGATCAGTATAGTCGAATAGAGATGTTCGAAATCATAGCGGAAATAATGAAAAATTATAGTGATAGTGATTTAAATTTATTTGGTGATTACCGTAGAAGTACGGCCATTAAATATATTCGTTCTTGGATAATCGAGGGATTATTATCCGACGATCAATTACTTGAATATAGTGATGAGGTAAAGTCGTACCTTGATATTAATTAAATAAATATCTGTGCCTGGGAATTGCACGTGTCTTCACGTGCAGAAAAGTGTTCGGTGCGAGTGGGGACACTCGCAATTCCCAGGGGGATGCACTAAATTCTAGTACCAGTACAAGTGGCTAGTAAACAAAAGCAGCCTTGAGCGGAATTGTTTTAGCAATTCAGGAGCCGAGTTAGCGTAAGGGCGAAAATAATTGGCTTGCCAATTCGCCCTGGAGCGTTGGGAGGCGACGTTGTGAACAGTCTATTTAAATATTTCATTAATCGCATCGGCTAAATTGGATACAACAATGCGTCCACGCCCCGAACCTTTTCCTGGTCCGATTAATTTTTTAAAACCCATGCGCCGTGCTTCGAAACTGCGTGCATCGTAACGTGTGGCTGGTCGTAATTCACCGCCCAATCCAATTTCACCAATAGCAGCAACATCAGGGGGAATAACGGTGTCAGTATAAGCGCTAGCGATGGCAAGTGCGATGCCCAGGTCGACGCTTGGTTCGAGTACGCGCGCGCCACCGGTGACATTAACAAATATATCGCAGTTACCGAGCTTATAATGCAAACGTCTGCTTAATACCGCAATTATCATTTGAACACGATTATTATCGAGTCCACTGACGCGGCGAACTGGTTGCGGATAATCAGTGGTGTTGACTAACGCTTGAATTTCGACGAGCACACAGCGATTGCCTTCGAGTGCAGGTACAATGCAGGAACCGGGAATAGTCGCATCGCGGTCTTTGATAAATAAGCCACTTGGATCTTCGACTGCTTCCAGTCCTTTACTGCCCATGATAAATAAACCAAGTTCATTGGTTGAACCGAATCTATTTTTTACCGCGCGCAATGTGCGTAATTCTTGATAGCGATCACCTTCAAAATTTATGACGGTGTCAACTAAATGTTCGAGCATGCGTGGGCCAGCTAATTGGCCGTCTTTGGTAACGTGACCGACCAGGACTAAAGCCGTGCCGCTTTGTTTGGCAGCTTCGACTAATGCGGCCGTGCAGCTACGCACTTGCGAGACTGAACCGGGTAAGCCATCAACGCTGCTTAGGGAAACTAATTGTATCGAGTCGACCACAGCAATTTTATATTTCTTGCTGATAATGCTGTTGGCAATTTCATCGCAGTCGGTGCTGGAGGCTAAATGTACTTTGCCGGTAACGCATTCTAAACGTTGAAAGCGTTCTTGGACTTGATGCACCGATTCTTCAGCAGTTACATAAAGCACATCATTTTTTCTACCGATGGCGCCACAACATTGTGCGAGCAGTGTGCTTTTACCGATACCTGGTTCGCCACCGATTAAAATGACGGCGCCATAGGGAAAGCCACCGCCGAGTACGCGATTCACCTCAGCGATACCAGCGTCAATGCGTTTCACATCTAAGGGTTTGTTGAGATCGAGCGTCGTGGTTTGTAAGACGTGACCTTTTTTTACGGACTGTTCTTGCTCGAGTAATTCAGCATCGCGCTTATTTAATTCGTTAATGCTGTTCATTTCGCCGCAGCTTGGACATTTGCCATGCCATTTTGCAAAAATATTTCCACAACTGGAACAACCGTATTGAATTTTTGTTTTTGCCATATTAGCGATGCTGCTCGATCGTTTGATGAATTGCTTCTTGGGTACCTGCCCATGATTCTTTAGCATCCCAATTGCCAATCAACTCATCACCTTTGTAGAGCAGGACAATTGGCGTGGTACCGACATATTTACTCTTGGTGTATAGCTGCATATCTTGTGCGGCGAGCGCGTCATAAGTAACCTTGTGCTTTTTATAACGTTGACGCAAGTCATCTGCGTCAATGCCAACTTCGGCGAGACTTTCCTTGAAACCAAAGCTCAGGGCTTCATTACCGAGTAGGGCGATTTGCGCCTGTAAATACTTTCCATCCAGACCTGCTTCCCAGCACATGTAATGACGATCGATGCTGTTGTTGTCATGGCGATTCACAAAAAAGTGAAAGCGCACTTGGAGTGGTAAGTCCTTCGACAATGTTGTCGCATCGTTAGCCATTAACGGCACCACAGTCGCACAATGATTGCAGCCGAGTTGAACAAAAATGGATAGACGAAATGCAGCATCATCGCTGCCGATGCTGCGCCCAGCGTTAATGCGCTTAATTAAATCTTGATCAACCGGACCAGTTTTAACCGGCATCTGCATAAAATTATTAATCGCATTATTGTTGTTAGCAGCTTGTGGTTCAATGACTGCCGGTGCTGGATTCATGATTTCTTGAATGTAATAAGCCCCACCAATAAGTCCGGCCCCAGCAAGCGTCGATACGATGACTAACAAAAGTGAACGACGCACTGCCCAGGAAAAAATAGCAGCAGCTAAAATACAGGTGTGTACGGAAAGACAAATTGGACAAAGCATGTTTAAATAAGCACTGAGTCCGAGGAAGAACAACGAATTACCAAAGACGATCCAGGTTACCGTATGAGCGAGGATGTTTGGTTTATCAGGATTGGAGGTGGCAAGGATAATGGTACAGACGGCGTAGGTGCTCACCGCAATCCACAGGACCGGTATTTGATAGAGGACGCTAAATGCTTGGCCGTGCGAACAGCCCAGTTCGCATGGCCATATTGCTGGAAAGATTCCGGCCAGCGAAATCAGGGTAGCGAAGGCATAACACAAGGCTTGGTGGCTTCGCCAGCAATTGGGCAAACGAGCATTTTGGATCATCGCCAGGATTAATAGGGCAATAGATCCCCCAAGACCCCACCATTGATTGCCGAAACGCCAGGCTGCGGCTTGGATGATGAGGAAGGCCACCACATAGAAATAACGCATGAAAAAATGAACCATTCGCACATTACTCATAGGACTAACGATGCCCGTAAGTTTGGGTTCAACAATGCTGGAATTGGCGATTCGGCTTGTTACCGTCCCGTCCCGCTTCAAACGATGAAAGGAGAGGCTCATGGCTAAAGCAGCAAAGACCAAGAAAGAGAAAGTAATCTTGGCTTACTCAGGTGGATTGGATACCTCCGTCATCGTGCGCTGGCTTGCAGAAAAAGGCTACGATGTGGTTTGTTACTGTGCCAACGTTGGACAGCAGGAAAAATATCCTGACATCAAGAAGAAGGCGCTGAACTCTGGCGGTAGCAAATGCTACATCGCTGATTTATGCGGAGAGTTTGTTGAAGATTACGTGTTCCCAGCGGTAGCTTGGAACGCTGAATACGAAGGCCGCTACTTACTCGGCACCTCGCTGGCACGTCCAGTCATTGCCAAGGGTATGGTTGAGATCGCTAAAAAAGAAGGCGCAAAAATTATTGCCCACGGTGCAACCGGTAAAGGTAATGACCAAGTTCGTTTTGAATTAACCGCTTATGCGCTGCTGCCAGATGTTGAAATCATTGCACCATGGCGTGATGACGAATTTAATTCTATTATTAAAGGTCGCTCAGAAGCGATTGATTATGCAAAGGCTCACGGCATTCCTGTTCCTGTTTCGAAAAAGGAGCCATGGAGTTCTGATGAAAATTTATTGCACATCAGTTACGAAGCGGGCGAGTTAGAAGATCCAGCACGCAAACCACGTGATAGCATGTATAAATTAACCAAACCGGTTAAATCAATTAAATCTGGTGCAACGAAAGTCAGTATTGATTTCGTTGAAGGTGTGCCTGTTGCCATTAATGGTAAAAAATTGTCGCCTGCAAATTTATTGCGTGAAGCTAATCGTCTTGGTTTCCAAAATGGTGTTGGACGTATCGACATCGTTGAAAGCCGCTTTGTTGGTATGAAGAGTCGTGGAGTCTATGAAACCCCAGGTGGTGCTATTTTAGTCGCGGCTCATCGCGATCTAGAAACAATGTGCGTAAACCGTGATTTATTGAATACCAAAAATCAATTGGCTGTGCGCTTTAGCCAAATGGCCTACAATGGTTTTTGGTTCTGCGAAGAGATGGATGCCTTGATGGCATTCCTCAAATCAAGCCAACGTCACGTCACCGGTCGTGTGCATTTAGAATTATATAAAGGCAATATTATCGTTACTGGACGTGAAAGTGAGCACAGTCTCTATGATGAAGACATCGCTTCGATGGAAGATGATGGTGGTGCTTATAATCAGAGCGACGCAACTGGCTTTATACGTTTGCAGGCCTTGCCACTACGTGTGGCAGCAAAACGCGATCAAAAACTACGTAAACGCGGCAAAAAATCGAAGAGCAACCAGAAGAAGGCGAAGCGCTAAAAGCTCCAAGCAAATGGTACCTATTCTCGTATTCAAGAGTGCGAGGGGACTAAACGAGAGTAACGTAGACGTAATGGCTGATACTGAATCGCGTACTGATTTATCTGACAAAGCTCGCCAGCGCTTGAGTGAGTTGCGTTTCTTTGGTGAATTTACTGAAACCGAAGCGACAGCTCGTGCGATGGCCTTAGTCACTACCGAGCACGGTGCCGCGAGCAGCGATGACCATATTAAATTGGGCATGC
>JANQLF010000170.1 GCA_028280785.1 Planctomycetota bacterium | reverse complement strand
ACGCAGCTATGGCGTAAAAGCACAAGTCTGGCGAAGTAGCTAATTTTAAGAGGGCCGCGCTACCAAATGTTATGGCAGTAGAAAATTTCTTGGATTTCGTATTGCAAGCGCTTCTTAATATCCTTGCGCTGCTCCGGAGTAAATTGTTCGTTTACCGGTTTACCACCGAATACATAGCGGTCTAAATCCATATCGGTCCAGCGCATCTTCGTATGATATAAGCGCTCGGTATCTAAATTGGTATCAACACAATTATATTGTTTTAATACTTCAGGATCAACATAGTCCTGAATCGAATTCATGTCGTGATCAACCCAATGTTTGGTGCCATCAACGTCACGAGTAAATCCACGAATGCGATAATCGACGGTAACCACATCTGCATCAAAAGAACCAAGTAAATGATTTAATGCATTGAGCGGAGAAATTTCTCCACACGTCGCCACCTCGATATCAGCTCGAAAGGTTGCAATACCGTTGTCAGGATGGGTCTCTGGATAGGTATGCACACAAATGTGGCTTTTATCTAAATGGGCGACAACTGTTTCCGGCTGAACACTTTTCACACCCTTAACCACAGAGTCCATCGGCTCTTCACAGATGAGCAGCGTTACACTGGCTCCCTGTGGTTCGTAATCCTGGCGCGCTATATTTAAAATATTCGCACCAATAATGTCGACACACTCAGTCAGGATCTTGGTTAAACGCTCAGCATTGTATTCCTCATCAATGTAGGCGATGTATTCCTTCTGCTCTGCCGGTGAATTGGCATAGCAAACGTCATACATATTAAAACTTAAGGATTTGGTCAGGTTATTAAAGCCATGGAGCTTAATCTTGCCTGCTTTTTGGTAGGTCTCGACCATAAGAGCTACCCTCCATCTACATTGTTGCGGGTTGCGCCTTATATGAACGCGCCTGCCTCTGCCAAGTCTTGTTCTGGATTTTAACAAAACCTTTACAAGTATAGTACTTATGAGCGCTAACAGCTTTGGTAACCTGTTTCAGATCACCAGCTTCGGAGAGAGCCACGGTGCCGCTATTGGCTGTGTCATCGATGGTTGCCCTCCTGGGATTTTGCTCGATCAAGATCAAATCCAAGAAGCGCTCACTCGTCGTCGCCCTGGTCAAAGTAAATTGACAACACCGCGCGATGAAGCAGACGAAATGGAAATCGTCTCCGGACTTGATTTAGAGAGTGGCAAAACGCTTGGCACCCCTATCTGCATCTTAGTCCGTAATAAAGATGAACGCTCATCAAGTTACGCCGACTGGCACCATATTTATCGACCAAGCCATGCGGATTTTACTTACGATGCTAAATATGGCATTCGCGCCTGGCAAGGTGGTGGACGCTCCTCCGCACGCGAAACCATTGCTCGCGTTGCAGCTGGTGCGGTAGCAGAACAAGTTTTACACAAGCATTTTTCTGAATTAAAAATTTGCGCCTGGGTTGAACAAGTGCACAGCATTTCTGCGCGAGAATCAATAAATCCTGGTGAAATTAGCCGCTATGCAGTAGATGCGCATCCAACTCGTTGTCCACATGCAGGCACAGCCAGCTTAATGGAAGAAGCCATTTTAAATGCCAAAAAAGAAGGCGACAGCCTTGGTGGTTATGTGCGTTTATATGTAACTGGCATGCCAGCTGGCCTCGGTGATCCCGCATTTAGCAAACTCGATGCACTGCTTGCCCAAGCCATGTTGAGTCTTCCCGCTTGTAAGGGATTTGAAATTGGATCGGGCTTCGGTGGTCCACTAGAACACACCGGTCTCAGCCACAATGACAGCTTTGCCTGGCAAGACGAGAAAATGACCACCGCCACCAACAACTCCGGCGGCGTACAAGGTGGTATCAGCAACGGCTCCGACATAGATTGCCGCATTGTCTTCAAGCCAACTGCTACGGTACTCAAAGAACAAGAGAGCGCCGACAACGCTGGCAACAACGTGATCGCCCT
>JANQLF010000169.1 GCA_028280785.1 Planctomycetota bacterium | reverse complement strand
TTAGCATGGCCAAGGTCGGCACATCCGCCTGTGGACCACCAATCACATAATCTTGCAAGGTACCAGCAAGTGCTGCTAAGGTCGTTTTATCACAACGCATGGCGCGCGCTAAGGGATGTGATTTACACGTTGCTATAATTTCTTTTTTACCGAGTAAAATACCAGCTTGTGGTCCACCTAATAATTTATCACCACTGCAGGCAACAATATCGGCACCGGATTTTAATTCATCGACGACACGCGGCGTTTGATAATCATGGGCTGATAAATCGAAAACACAGCCAGAACCTTGATCGACCGCTACTAAAACATTTTTTTGATGGGCAATGTTGACTAAATCGGCTGTGGCCACATCTTGGACGAAGCCTTCCTGATTAAAATTCGAACGATGCACTTTTAATAATAAAGCGGTGTTTTCACCAATAGCTTTTTGATAATCTTTTTTATGCGTTTTATTGGTCGCCCCAACTTCGACCAATTGACAACCGGCACTGGCCATAATTTCAGGTACGCGAAACGAACCACCTATTTCAACTAACTCTCCACGGCTGACCACGACTTCTTTATGTTGAGCCAAAGCCTGCAATAACAGCACCGTGGCTGCGGCACAATTATTAACGACCAAGGCTGCTTCAGCGCCGGTCAATGCACAGAGTAATCCGTTCACATGGTCTTGGCGATTGCCACGGCGTCCGCTGTGCAGGTCAAACTCTAGCTGACAGTAGCCATCGAGGGCACGTGTTGCCGCTGTTTGGGCGCGCTTCGACAACGGCGCCCGACCAAGACCTGTATGTAAAATGGTCCCACTGGCGTTAATTACCGTAGGAAGTGGGTCGCCACAGATGTGATCGAGATGGGCCTGAGCAGTTGCTTCGACTGCCACAGTCAATTGCTTCGGTGCTTTTTCATCAGCGAGACGCTGACGCCATTGGTCTAAGGCAATGCGTGCACAGTGCTTACGCAATTCCTCTGGAGCTTCGCCAAGCTCCGCTGCAAGTGCATCGACCGATGGCAGATCGCGGCGGGGGTCATGAGCCATACATCTATAGTCGCAGCTCTTAGCCCCCTGCAAGGGCGCTGTCTCTCATTGTTCAATGCGAGAAGCTGGCGTTTCAAAATGGGTTGATTACGTATTCCGTACCGTATAGTTGTTGCCCTTAGGAGTATGCTACATGCACAAATTAGTCTTATCACTTGTGCTGTCTGTGATAACGATCGTCGCCCTATCCGCTGTAACGGAAGATAACTGGGCAAAGATCACCTTCGCAGATGGTCAAGCACGCAGCATCGGTGACTTTAATGGTCAATCGACTGCTGTTTACGCATTCTGCCGCGGTTGAGCGGGATTCCCTTCCAGCAAGCTGGAATCGATTCGACAGTTAGTCGATCGTCGGAATAAAGAATACCTCCCCATTAGTATTATTTTAGTTACCAGTAATCGTGACGTCCCTGCATTAAAAGCAGCGATGAAATCGAAGAATGTTGCTGATGATGGATTAAGTGGCGTTTATTATGCCGGTACTCCGTTAAGCGGTTCTAAGGTTTACGATCTTGCTGGCGCTATTGACCCGCAAGGACATGGTAGTCGTACCTATAGTCCAGACCAAACGGTCCTGAATTATTCTGGCGACATGCCGATTAGCAAAAAAGGCCTTACCGATGACATGGTACTCAAGTCATGGTGGTACTTATCTAACGGACATTACAAAGCCTATCCACAAATTAAGAAATTAACCAAGTCTAAAAAAGGTACGACCGCGCCTGAAGCAACAATCCTGCTTGAGCGTGTTAATAAGTACCTCAAAGAACAAGCCGATAAAATTCTAGAAGACGGTATTTCCGATATCGTTGCCTATGAAAAAGGCGAACGTCTCTACACTGCTTTAAATGACGCGAAAATCAAAGAGCTGAAGACGGAAACCAAAGAGTTGAAGTCACTGCTTAAAGATGCTGCTAAAATGGATTTGCTTAAAGAAGAGTTAAAGGCTCGTAAAGCCTATAACATGCTCATGAGTAAAATCGTTAGCAATAACGCAAAAGAAAAAACTGCGGCCCGTGACGGCTTTGCTTATCTGTTCAAGACCATGCCTGAAACGCATTACGGCAAGCTTGCAGACTTGCGCGCGAACTCTTTATAAAAAGCGCCCCTCACAAAAAAAACCCGGAGCAATATGCTCCGGGTTTTTTATGTTACGCTTCTTGCAATGTTGTACGTGATTGATGTAAGAGCGCCAAGTTGCGCTGGTACATAGAATCTACACCTATTGATTGATATTCATCTTTATCGATAAGTTTTTCAACGCGATCCAAGCACGCTGGGCTACCCCAATGGGTCATGCGTAGCCATTCATCATCAAAGTTGTGAACCGGTCCTATATATGATGAACTAGCATACTCATCGTATAATGCGACGTAGCCATAATGTTCATTAGCACTGCTAATGAAATCATCATAGGATTTCATTTTTATATCCGGCATCACTAATTCGACTCCGTTACGCTCGATCATTTTCATGCGGCTATTAATAAGATTGCCATTCCACGAAACCGATTCGATGCTCGAGGCTTTAAAAATACGTATGCCATCATAGAGACCATCGGCGTCATAAATGCGCATGCATATGATATGATAATCGCTGTATAAGACGAAACCGAAGTGAACGGTAAAGCTGCGCTCGATGCGAACCAAGCGACTGTCTAATTGTAATTCTTCTATGGTATCGAGTAACATGACGAGCTCCTTTCCTATCTCGTGCTTAATTACAAAGCATGTTTCCCCTATCGCACATCGCATTTGTCTGCACCATAGCAAACAATGACTAAAACTCCTGTACTCAATGAGCAAGGAATAAAATGCGCGTATTAATAATTGGTGGAACTGGGACCATTAGCACCCCTATTGTTGAGGCGATGGCCAAAGCTAGTTATCAACTGTCTGTTTTAAATCGTGGTAACAGTCAGCTACCAGCAGGCGTCGAGCAACTTATTGCTGATCGCAATGACATAGAGGCAATGACAAGTGTATTATCGGGTCGCAGTTTTGATGTGACTATAGACATGGTGTGTTTTACCTCCTCTCAGTTAGAGGCTTTGACGCAAGTACTCCCCAAACACGGACAGATTATTTTGTGTTCAACCGTTTGTGCGCTTGGCTTTGATCAGTGGACCGAGTGGCCAGTGGTCGAAGACGCCGCATTTAAACCCAACAGCGACTACGGTCGCGGTAAAGCTGAAGCCGAAACTTGGTTAAAGAATTATTCAGCAAAAAACAAGACCCCCTACACTATTATCCGTCCATCAACGACCTTTGACGAAGGCATTGGTGTCCTACGCCAAATTTGCTGGGACGGCAGCAAGTGGTTAAGCGGATTGCGTAACAATGCGCCAATCGTCATTGCCGATGGCGGCATGGGCATGAACCAATTCATGCACGCGAAAGACTGCGGTCGCGCATTTTTTCTCTGTGCCGGTAATGAAGCCTGCTTTGGTCAAACGTTTCAAGTTGTTGGTCCAGCGACCTCATGGCTCGAACACCATAAAACCGCAGCAGCTTGTTTAGGTGTCAGTGGAACATTTATTAATGCACCACACCAAGCAGTATTAGTAGCACTTCCTGACAACGGTATTTTCAAAGAAATATTTCAATACCACGGTGTCTTCAGCAGCCGCGCTATTTTCGACTGCATTGGTTTTGAGCCAGAATTAAGCCTGCACGATGCGATCAGCAGCACCATTACAGAAATGGACAAACAAGAAAAAATCCCCGGCTCTTATCAAGCCGAGGATTGGGAATTGCAATTAATCGAACAATTTAGCTAGCGACACTAGTTGCTTTTAAATCTAAGTAAGCAATTTCATCTGCTGTTAATTCACAGTTAAGCGCCTCTAAGTTTGAATTGGCTTCTTCACTGTTCCGTGCACCGACTAATGCGAAAGTTGGGAACGCCTGATTCAGAACAAAAGCCAAAGCAATTTGTGGAATGCTCAAACCTTTTTGATCAGCAATTTCCTGACAACGTTCTAAGCGTTGCCAATTATCTTCGCAGACATAACAACGAATAGTGTGTTCTTCGAAGTTGCCTTTTTCTTGTTCAAAGTTTTCACGAGTTAAGCGTCCGGTCATAAATCCACGAGCTAAACTCGACCATGAAAATACAGGCATGTTTTTATCTGCATACCATTGGCGATCAGCTTCGTGCTTCGGCCCAGAAATCGTAATGCAATCATCACCCCATGGCGAATCGATTTGATCAGCCAGTGAAAAGTTTGGACTGCTGCAGATCATACCCTGTAAATTATGCTTATAGGCATATTCATTAATCGCGTCGATACGCTCGGGGGTCCAGTTTGAACCGCCATACACTTTAATGCGACCAGCAGCAATTTCTTCATTCAAGGTTTCACATAACGGGCCTACATCGATGGCCGGGTTATCGCGGTGGAACATCCAAATATCAATGTGATCAGTTTGCAAACGAGCTAATGAATCTGCTATGTCAGCTTGAATATCATAAGTCGTTACACGTTTGCGATCTTGATTATGGTGACAGCCCTTGGTTAAAATAACTGTTTCATCGCGATTGCCGCGTGCTTGCATCCATTTACCAAAGGTACGCTCGCATGCGCCACCGCCATAAATTTGACCGTTATCATAGCAATTAATACCCGTTGCCGCTGCAGCGTCTAAAATTTCAAAAGCAGCTTTCAAAGCTTCTTCATCATGATCATACAACATCATGCAGCCCTGGGCTAAACGTGAGATATCTTTATCGAGTCCTTCGATGCGTCCGTATTGCATTGACATAATTTATTCCTTTACAGCAAGTAATTCAAATGGGTAAGATAAACTGATTTGTTTACGCACTTCGTCCATGATCGCCATAACTTGAACGCTATCGGCATGGGTAATTAACGGTGACTCTTTTTCACCGGCGCGTACACAACGCGCAACTTCTTCGGCTTCGTATTCGAAACCGTTGGCTTTGTGTGCTTGTTCGAAGACTTCTTCGTTATCACCAATGCGCAGCGTCGCCTTCGTTGTGCACCAGAATGGTCCTTCGATGCGAATCGAACCTTCACTGCCAAAAATAAATGCTGTCGAATCGGTTTGGCAACGCACAGCGCTATCAATAATGGCCAAGGCACCGCTGTCATACTGTAATAACATCGAGCATTGCTCATCAACGCCGGTGCTACCGATTTCAGCAGTAGCTTTAATTGATTTCGGCGCACCTGGGAAAAAGCGTTGGGTTAATGCAACCACATAAACACCAACGTCCAACAAGGAACCGCCTGCTAATTCTGGGCTAAATAAGCGGCCTTCAGGATTTAATGCGGCGTTAAAACCAAACGACGCTTTGACTTGTTTAATCTCACCAATTTTACCTGCATCAACCCAGTCTTTGACTTTGCGCATGACTGGCAGGCAGCGTGTCCACATGGCTTCCATTAAAAAGACATCGTTATTTTTTGCGCAGCTAATTAATTGATCAACTTGATCACCATTGACACACAATGGTTTTTCGCAGAGCACCGGCTTACCAGCATTGAGTGCCATACTTGCTTGATTTAAATGATACGGATGTGGCGTTGCTACATAAACCGCATCGACATCAGGGTCGGCGACTAATTTATCATACGAATCATATACCGTGCTGGCGCCAACTTCATCTGCAAACGCCTGGGCGCGTTCTGCCGAACGACTAGCCACGGCTGTGATGGCTGCGTCATCAATAGCAGCAATGCCCTGTGAAAAGCGGCGCGCAATCGCACCTGGTCCAATAACTCCCCAACGAAATGTCATAGATTGTCCTTTTCCCGTCTATCCAGTGAACCCATAAAATGGGACGTATCTGCTGCATTGTAGTCAAAAAATCATTATTTCTAGACACGATACTGCTACAAACTAGGATAATCTTGCTATGGCAAAGCAGGAACCCCTTGGATCACTATCCCCGTTTGCGGCAGGGCGCACCGATATTGTTGGCGATCACAGCCGCGACATTTATCGCCAAAACGGCCTGCAGGATTGGACCCTGCATTATACCTATGCTGGGCTTGGGCGCATCAGCGGCGAAGACCAGGACTACTTCAGCCCTGTTGGCGATGTGCTTTTACACAAGCCACGCATCGTTAGCGATTACGGCATAGAAGATTCAATCAAACAATGGACGCATTTATGGACCACCTTCCAAATGCCCAACGCTTGGTTTTCCCTATTAACCTGGCCGGAAATATTGCCGGGCATTTATTGCCTGCACATTGAAGATCCATCGATGCGCCAACGCATTGAGCAGATGCTCTTTGATATTATTGATCTTTATCAAAGCCCCCAGTTTAAACGCATGGAAATATGCATGAGTATTTTGCACAGTATTTTATTGTGCTGCGATAGCGTCAATCAAACGAGTGCAGAACAGCGCTTGGACCCACGCATTCAAATGAGCATGCAGTATATGCATCAACATTTACACCAAGGGATCGCGCTCGATCAACTCGCCGAACAAGCAGCCTTATCAGTCTCGCGCTACGCCCATTTATTTCGAGAGCAGACTGGCCTGACCCCGATTCAATATTTGGAACGCGAGCGTATTCAGCGCGCCTGCAACGAACTCTTAATGAGCACCAAACCAATCGCTGAGATCGCAGAGGCAGTAGGAATCCCTGATCCGGCCTATTTCACGCGCCTGTTTCGTCGCCAGTGCCGCATGACACCGCGCGCTTTTCGCAAACAGAGCCGCTTATAGGGCATTTTCTGTATAGACCGCTGATTACGTATGCGTACAATGCTTGGTGCTTGTAGAGGAATCCCACATGTACCTGCGTTATGCTTTTTTGGTACTATTATCACTCACGCTTGTTGCACCAACTTGGGCGGCTGGCAGTGGGGAGCTCGTGCTCAAAAATGCCTCGCACGGTGATAAACAAGTTGGCTCCTCACCAAAAGATGGCATCTCACAAGGACACGACCTCAAAATTGTCTTACAAAAAGTAAGCTTTGGTAAAAACATGGCTGATGGTGCGGGTGTAAGCATCAGTATTCGCCATGGTGGCAAAGAATACAAATCGCTTAGCGGAAACCTCAACGATACCGGCTACACCGAAATTCTTTTTACCATCCCCAATGACTGGGCCGGCATTTATCAAGTCGATGTCAGCATAGCCGGAAACAAAAAGAAGACCTGGAAAAGCACCAGACCATTTCGCGTCATAGCCGCCGAACCAGGTAGTGATGTTCCAGAAGCCAGTTCCTTAGCCCTACTTGCGGCTGCGCTTATTGCGTTTGCGCTGTGTTGGCGACCATTAGTCCAACGTGCCTAAGAGTGGTTCCACCCAACAACGATTTCTTTTATTAATATTCTTCATCGGCCTGGCCTTTGCCTTACCGTTATGGGATTTATTGGCACATTATGACCAACATAAACCGGATGGTATCCGCCTATTTATTCCCCTCATTGCCTGTGGCTGGGCCTGGCTACGCTTACGAGAACAAGAACTACACGCTGCCTATCCAAGCTTAGCATTTTCCTGCGGACTAGTCAGCTGCGTTGTTTGTATTTTATTATATGCACTCCCTGTTTTTAGCATGCGCTTCTGGCAATTACATTGGTTAATGCTGCCGTTATTTAGCATCGCATGTATGACCATATTGTTTGGCAAAGACGCGATTCGAAAAGTATGGCCAGTCCTAGCTTACCTCCTGCTATTGTGGCCTCCACTCATACATCTGCTTTCACAAATTTTTACGCCAATTCTATTGAGCATTAGTGAAGGTGGCACCTTCACCTTTGTTCGCATGTTCGATTTACCAGTCCATGTACCGAGCGAACATATGCTCACCTGTCAGGCACCAGACGGTTCAGCACAACTACGCATCGGTAGCCCATGCTCAGGCATTAATGGATTCTTAGCATTAATCATGTGTCTTATTCCACTGCTGTGGCAAGGTGAAATTAAGAAAATCCACATTCTTACCGTTTCTGCGTGTGGTTTTATTCTTTTATGCATGCTATCGATCTTACGCTTGAGCACACTGGTGTGGCTCACTTGTAATTATGGTTTGGACAATGCCTTTTATTGGTTTCACTTACTCGGTGGCTCGGTCTTTTTTGGCATATTATGCATCGCTGTCTTTTTATTCAGCGCGTTACTCGGATTAAAAATTAAAATTCCTCCAATTGATAAGCCAGCACAACGGCCACTTCACCATGCTATGCTCGCCTATCTCGCTGCTTTTGCGCTCGTTCTTTGTGTCAGCACTGCATTGTTACAATTAAAGCCATTAATCCCCAAACCACCAAGCATCATGCATCATTACGCCATTAACACGCGCGGTCATGCTATGCCTGACCTTGAAGGCTATGAATCTTGGCATGTTCGTGAAATGGAATGGACCAAACCCTTATTTGGAGACCATTCACAATTCGATCGTTATGCCTATCAAAAAGAAGAAGTTTATTTTTGGGTAGATTCGCTCTTAGTTACTGATTTTGATAAATTAGAATTACATAATGTATTTGATTGTTATCGCTGGCATGATTATCAATTAATTTCGCAAGATTTTGAAAGCGCAATTGGCGACCTACCAGCACGTCGTTATCACTACCGCGATAACAACGAACGCGAATGGATTAGCATCACTTGGATTGAATCCATTAAAGATGAAGAGCAAATCTGGTGGCAACGCTTTCATGTACAATTGGAATATAAAAAAGGCAATACCGTTGAACTGATGAAAGAGATGGTTTTCGATTTCAGTAAATTAATGTCAGATAGCAGGTAATGGGTAGCATGAACGATAATGACATTAAGCTCATCGAAGCATCTCTAAAGATTAGTTTACCTACATCCTACAAGACCCTCATACTTAATCATCCTTGTCCCGATAACCAAGATATATGCAATCATGGTCTTTTTAACGATGCACAACATTTAATCGACGAGAATATAAATCATCGCACTAACGGCTGGTTTGACATGGACTGGCCAGATAATTTTTTATTGATCGGTGATGATGGTTGTGGCGACACCTATTTCATGGTACTCGGCAAAGATGAACATGTGTATTTTGCAGATCATGAATGTGGACCGAGTTACCAAGATGACTTAGATGGGTGCCTGTCTCACGAAACCGTTACAGATCACCTTGAAAACCTACTTGAAATAGAACGAGAACTCGACCGCGAAGAAAAAGAATTAGCTGAGCGACGTGCTAATAAAAAGTGGTGGCAATTTTGGATTTAAGTTCGAAATAATTTCCGATAACGCGCCGGTGCACAACCCATGGTCTTGGTAAAAACCCGTGTCAAATAATGACGATTAGGAAATCCAAGCTCTTCAGCAATTTGATCAATGGAATCATCAGTATAAGCCAAGCGATGGGCAGCCGCAGTTAAACGGCGCTCACGCACATAATTAGCTGGGGTTTGATTAAGTAATTTCCCAAAGGTGCGAATTAAATGGCCACTACTACAATAGGCCACCTCTGCCAAGCGTTCGTTATTTAAATCTTCACCAAGATGTTGCTCAATATATTCGGTGACTAGACGCAAGTCGTTGGGCATATGTGCACTTTGAGGCGGATGTTGCTGAAAAAACTTCTCCAAGGCCCGGTACATTATTTGATACCATCTCGTAAATTCGACCGCTGTCTGCTCCGCCCCTCGTTGCCAGGCAAAGCATTGGGTCTGCCAATCAGTGACAAGATCATCAACGTCTTGTAATAAATAAGCCGTATTCCATGACAACTGTGCCTGCAACATCGAGAATAACGGAATATCAATGCCAAAAAACATATGATTAACCGGTGAACGAATAACACCCTTCCATCGAAGCCACGCTGGCAGGACATAGATGCGATTGGCCTCTAGTTCTGTGACACCGTGCTCAGTCGTAACCTCAGCCCCGTCCTCCAAATTACAGTAAACACGCCACTGCGGATCACTCATATAATTACTGACCCAATCGTCGACCAAATGCACCGCTCCGTGCATCAAGATTCGTGCATGAATCCACGGATAATCCCGGTTTAAATGGGTTTTTCCAACCCATCGATCAGGAAAAGACATAAAATGGTCACTCGAAGGCATAGGAATCTATCGCCGAATATGCATATAATTAGGGTATTGGAGCTATTATGCTAGAATCAGCCACTCAAACAAGGCCACCGGTATTCGTTTCAGACACATATCGTCAAAAGCTATTGATGGTCTGCACCGACTCAAATGACCCATCCAGCAAGATCATCGCCTGGTCACTGCACGATGGCACCGGTACCTACGAGTTCGATGCCTCAGACGTCACTGACGATCCCACACCACCCTACTTCAGCGTACTCGAAGCGATGCGCGATGGCTGGCGCGTCATGCAAGTCCCGGTCATGCAACCTGGCCTTGATCATCACAATTACCAACTCGGTGTCTTACCCTACGAATGGATTTTAGAACAATGGGAGATTATAAATGATTAAATTAACGACTGCTCAAATGGCGCGCTTTGTTAGCGATGGTTTTTTACGCTTCGATGAAGTCGTCCCGCGTGAATTATGTGCTGCGGCCATGGAAGAAATTGCCGAACACAAACTCCCAGCAAGCTGGCCCGACTCGACTAAAATCTGTGCGGAGGAATTTTACGCTGAAACTTGGAATGGCACTGCTTGTAAACAAGTTTTTGAATTACCTGCAGTGCGTGGTGCCATTGAAAGCTTGGTCGGTCCTAGTCCGGTTTTTGATCACCATGCGGCGCACACGGTTGGCCCGCAAGATAAACGTGGTCCTAATTTACATCAGGATTCTTTAGTCGATTTGCGTGAGCATGCCTTTGATATTCAATTATCATTTTTTCCACACGATGTGCCAAAAGAAATGGGCGGAACACTTTTAGTACCTGGTAGTCATTTTCATAAACCACGTCTCCACCCACTTGGTCGCTACCACCACATTCATGGTCAAGTACAAACCGTGTGCAAAGCCGGCACCATTGTTATTTGGCATCATAACGTCTGGCACAGTGCTCGTTCAAATTACACCGATCAAATGCGCTATATGTTTAAACTGCGTTTAAATCCAACGGTAAAGCAAGTAAAATTATGGGACTGCTCTGACCTCGAGACCTTTAATCCTTATGGCGAATTATGCTATGACCACGGCTGGTTCGGAGACGATCAACGCCATGTGATGATGGCGCGTGCAAAAATGTGGGGCTTCCTCACTG
>JANQLF010000296.1 GCA_028280785.1 Planctomycetota bacterium | reverse complement strand
ATTTAGAAGTCCGAGCTCGTGGTGAATTAGGTAATCACGATACCTCTGCCCTATCTGTTGCAGGCCTTAAAGGCTATTTATCTGCCATCAGTGCCGATTCAGTTAACTTCGTCAATGCAAATTTAATCGCCAAAGATCGCGGCATCACGCTCACCCATTCTAGCACTACTGATTTAAAAGAATGGAAAGCCGAGCTCATGCTCAAGGCCACCAGTAAAAATCATGAATACATTATCGGCGGCAGCATCATCAATGGCGAATTACGCGTCCTGCGTTTAAATGACTACGCGCTCGACTTACCAATTAGCGGTAACCTATTGGTCATGGAATACACCGATCGCCCGGGCATGGTTGGTAAATACGGAAGCATTCTTGGTGAACATCACGTTAATATCGCACGTATGGAAGTCAGTCGCGTCGATGGTCAAGGTAATGCCCTGGTAATTTTAACGCTTGATGATCCCGTCGAAGATTCAGTGCTGAAACAAATTGAAGAAGCCGTTAATCCGCGTCGTATCGCCAGTATTTCACTGTGCGCTTAACAATTCTTCGGCAGCAGTCATCGACTCCGCCTCGAGCATGTATTTAAAACTCGCGTAAGCTGGTCGGTAATAGAGATCACCATTTCTATAATCGATCAACCCGTAGCCCTTTGCGACAAGCTGCCACCAATAGACACGTTCGACTAATTGCGTTTTCCATGCATCAATAATGTAATGCTGCATAAATTGATCGTAATCTTCTTCGCTAACGCATTCATTTTCACTCGTTGGCGAAAATTCCCCCTGATGCTTAAGGGGCCAATTCGTTTCTGTAATCCATAGCCGACGCTTACTTTTTGTTGCACACGCAGCAACTGCAGCGAGTGCTTGAATTTTTGCGGTTAAATCAAAAACGCCCATTTGTTTATTTCGCGGCGAACCACGACGATCCACATACAGCGCACTCGCAATGGCATCGAAGTTAATGTCAAATTGATGGATTAATGCACGCATATTTGGAATTAGTTCAAAATCTAAAACACCTGGACCAATAAGCTCGATGCCTTCATATTGATCACGCAAAAAACTCGCTTGTTCGGCTAGGGCTAAATATTCGCCCATGCTAAAAAAGGCCCACTTGGTCCGGTTACTGCCCTGACCTATTTGGAATTGTTTAACCCGAGTCCATGTAGCGGCAACAATACTACTTAGCGCACGGCGCCAACGTACATGATCAATAATATGCTCGCGATCCTGCATAATACAGACAACCACTTCGCACTGTGGTATTGCCTGAATAAAATCGACATAGTCTTGTAGAAATTGCAAATCCCAGACAGGAATGCGAAGAAGAATATGCTTAGCTCCGATTGTGTGAATTTCTTCAGCCAATCGTTGCCAAGGACACGACTGAAGACCAACGGCAAATCCAAGAAACTCTTTTGGCACTGGACTTGGCTTAGCCCAGCCTTTAGGAACGTGACCGGCTCGTATAGCAAAATAACGCGCAGCTATTATTGGGCTAAACCATAAACTAGTACCCAATGCTTTTAAATAATCATCCAATGCGGCGCGCTGCAGCGAACGTTTCAATGCCTTATCCGGAACCACGTATGGCTGCTCACTTGGTGCGTGCCACGGTATTTCAATTGGTGATTTTTTAGAGACCAAGCTTACGTCTCCATGGTCTCGTTTTATTTTTCAAACGCCATTTAAATTGATGACGCTTTAACAATTGTCGATATCGATTTTGGCACCACTCAACATCTAAATCACGCTCTTCAGCGTAAGCCCGTGCATAAGGATCAATGTGCTGGCCTTCTAATCCCATGCGCACCAAGGCACGCATACCCTGATCTTTACCAATCGCCCCAAAGCTCATACGATTACAATCGATGAAATACATGAGAAAAGAATCACCTTCAGACACAAATAAGATATTTCCTGGTGTCAAATCTTGATGATGTAAACCAGCATTATGCATTTTCCCAATTTGCTGACCCAAATGGATTACCCACTGTTCATTATTCGGTAAATTATCTTTCTTTAAATCCCAAGCTGTAAATGCCACTTCATGATAAGCTGATACAAAGAAACTTTGATGCAGCCAAGCACCCTTCCAATCTTCTCGCCAAAGCAACGGCGTGGGTGCAAGAAGCCCAGCATCAATCAATTTTTGTGAATGCTCATAGGAGCGTTTCGCTTTACTCGAGCGCAATTTATAGGCTAACTTTTTTCGCATGCCGTCATTTTTAAAATGCTTAATTATGACAGGTTGACCGTGAATAACTGCTTTTTTAATGGTATTTCTGCCGGCATGCAGGGTTTCACTGGCATCATCAGCTAAAATAGCCTCCAATTCAGTGACTACAGATTCCCACTGCCCTTGATCAAGTTGATCATATATATGCATACGCATATCGAGTGCTGTCATACAAAGAGTTTACGCAAAGATAGCTACACTCAATGCTCTAAAGCACGATGAACGATCTCGTAGACATCCTTGGATAAACCATCTATTTTGGCAATTTTCTCCAAGGCAGCACGTTGCAGATCCTGACGTTTTTTATCAAAACGCTTCCATTGATTAAAACCAGAAACCAAGCGTGCCGCCAGCTGTGGATTTTGAGATTGCAACTTACTCACCGCATCACAGAGAAAATCATAACCAGAACCATCGCCTGCATGGAAATGCAATTGATTACCCATGCAGAAAGCACCGAGCACAGAACGAACTCTATTTGGATTAGTCCACACAAACTGTTCATGCTCACACAATGCTTTAACAACATCGAGACAATCTGTTCGCTGTGACATGCATTGCACACGAAACCATTTATCCATAACCAATGGATCGTCATTCCATTTATCATAAAAAACCTGAACAGCACGTTCAGACTGGGCACCTGGATGCTGGACCAAACAACTCAACGCTGCTTCAGCATCTGTCATTGTTTTAGCATCACTAAATTGCTTCAGTGCGCGCTCTAATTCGTCAGTCGTGCCAGATGAACACAAATACGACAACAAGGTGTTTTTTAAACGACGGTCCTGAATTGCACTTTGATCGCTTATCGAATTACTACCGCCCGATAATTGCACATAAAGTTCAGCAATGTCATTTTTATAAGCATCATATAAAGCCGAACGCAATGATTGACGTGCAGCATGAATAGCATCGACATCTACAACATCCATTGCTTGTGCCAATTCTCGCTCAGCCGGTAATTGTAACATCAACGATTTAAATGAGCCATCGATGTCGTCATCTTTTAATACTTTGCCAAATGCATCGAGATAATCGGATGGCCAAGAAATTTCATTATTATCTTGAATCGCCGCAACAGCTTCGAGCAAGTATAAACGTGCCAAATTTTGTGCTGCCTGCCAACGGTTAAATCCGTCACTATCATGCGCCATTAAAAATGCCATATCAGTCGCGCTTTGCTCATAAACGATAGTAACTGGAGCAGAGAAACCGCGATTAATTGACAACACGGCACCTACCGGGACATCACTACATTTCAATTCAGACTCTAATTGGTTAAAAGAATATACATGGGTATTACCTTCAGCCTGTTCACCATTTACCGAGAATTGCACATCTGAACCATCTTGGCCAATAAAACCTAGGGCCAATGGAATATGCAATGGTAGAAAATCTTCCTCACCATCTTTCAAAGCAGGAATTGATTGCTTCAACGACAACGTACACGTTTGAGAATCGCCATCATAAGATGTTTCCACTGAAACAGTTGGTGTGCCGCGTTGTTTATACCAATTACCAAATTGATTTAAATCAAAGTTATTGGCATCTGCCATAGCCGCACGGAAATCGTCGCAAGTTACAGCCTGTCCATCATGCCGATCAAAGTAGAGGTCCATTCCTTTGCGGAAACCATCTTTGCTTAGCAAGGTGTGGTACATACGAATAATTTCAGAACCCTTATTATAAACCGTCGATGTATAAAAGTTATCCATCGATATATAGGATTCTGGGCGAATCGGATGCGACATTGGCCCCTCATCCTCAGGAAACTGGGCAATGCGCAAAATGCGCACATCATCTATGCGCTTTACCAAAGGCGAAGTCATGTCTGCAGTAAATTGCTGATCTCTAAATACCGTCAAGCCTTCCTTCAATGTCAATTGAAACCAATCACGACAGGTAACGCGATTACCGGTCCAGTTGTGAAAGTATTCATGCGCAATCACGCCTTCGATACCTTCATAATCATCATCAGTCGCTGTATCGGGTTTAGCCAACACGTATTTAGAATTAAATATATTGAGGCCCTTGTTTTCCATCGCCCCCATATTGAAATCATTAACCGCGACAATCATATATAAATCTAAATCGTATTCGCGCCCAAATTCCTCTTCATCCCACTTCATAGATTTCTGTAGCGAACGCAGCGCATGCTCACATTTATCAATGTTTTGTTCTTCAACCCATATTTCTAAATCAATATTTCGCCCCGTCATCGTGGTGAATGTCCCACGGTGCGCTTGTAGTGTTCCAGCGACTAAAGCGAATAAATAGGATGGCTTTGGAAACGGGTCTTCCCAAGAGACGCTATGACGACCATCGTCCAAATCTTCCTCAGCAATACGATTACCATTTGATAACATGACCGGATATTTGCTTTTATCGCCGATAATTTTAACCTGATACCGCGACATAACATCGGGGCGATCCAAGAAATACGTAATGCGACGAAAACCCATGGCCTCACATTGGGTACAAAAATTACCGCTCGATTTATACAGACCGCTCAGACTGGTATTCTCTTGCGGTTTAATTGAAACAACAGACCGCAACTCGAACTCGTTAGGAACATTTGCAACGCTCAATGTTGACGCAGACACTGTATAGGAACTCGAATCCACATCGGTACCATTGATTTGCAGCTCACGCAAATCCAACTCTTCGCCATGCAAAACCAGCGGGGCGTCGCTATTATCTGCTCGCTTGAAATTTAGAACCGCAGATACAAGCGTTTCTTCTTCACCAAGTTCAAATGTTAAATGTACTTGCGTAATGCTAAATTCTGCTGCTTGATAATCTTTGCGATAAACGGCTTGGGGTTCGTTCATTCCATTGTCTCCTCGAACAGGGAGACTCTAGATAAACACGGAATCTATCAAGCCTCAGCGATTGCTTAAAGCTCTAAAGACAAACATCTCGCCAAAGCACTTGCATCTTTATGCTTCATATTCTTAAAGATATCCACTGTCATTATAGTGCCCAAAGTTGGAACATATAGCTCATAACGTTTTTGGTCCTTTTTACCCCTGATTTCGACTTCTCTTTTGAAAACGGAATAGTGAAAACGGAGCGCAGGACCGGAACCATTAAGATATTCATCGAGAGACTTCTTAATAGTAGCATAGTCGAGTGTCGGCGCCTTTGATCGACCAAGCTTTGGTTTAGCGAATATTTTTGAACCTGATTTCTTGCTGAGTTTCTTTTTCGAACCATCCTCACGATTTGACTCAAATTTTAAAAACAGAGCGTGATCCTCTCCGCACTGCGCACCAATCGTAGATGAACTAGCAATACGGAAATCTCCAGCATCAAAATCCTTAAACAGTGATTTACGCTCATTAATGAATACATTTGATTGCTTATCATAAGTGGAAAATGATTTTGCACTCAAGAACTGATTATTATTGACAGTACCACCAGGCAATCGGCCGCCAACGCCTTCTAGGATATTATTTTTAATCTCATAATACGTCCCTTTAGAACTATTGTTAGTGAAGATAGAAAGCCCTGTTTGCCATCCACTGCTTGGCGCACCAAGCATCGTGTTGTTAGTGATTTTTGCAGTGGCAACACCGCCATTCCATAAACCTATAACCGTACTACGCCCCTTCGCGTTAAAAACATTATTATGAATGGATATATCTTTGCTGTCCTGAACGGTTACAGCTAAACCATCTTCCACTAAGTTACTTTCAATTTGTACATTGCTGCATTTCACATAAACGGCCATGCCCTGCGAGTGCACAGCCGTGTGATTACGAATGACATTACCAATTATTTTTGTATTCTTGGTACGAAAGCAGACGAAGCCAGTACCCGAATTAGTATCAAGCACGTTTCCACGTACTTCTGAATCATTATAGTCATCCAAAATTATTACGCGGTAGAATGGGTTACGATGGACATGATTTCCGGCGATCAACGAATGCGTTACTTTGTTCATTCGCAAAACACCTTGTTTGACCATCGAGCGATTCATGGTCATTTCATTGTCTAAAATTTTCAGATGGCTTGATCCTGACGATGCCTTCAAGGCCGAGCCGTCTTTTTCACCAAAACCACAAGCAAACTTTTGAATCTTAAACCCCTGCACGGTTACGTGTTGGACCCCCTGTAATTCAAAGCCAAGCTTACGTTTGCTGATACTCACAGGCACCTCCTCGACACCTGTATAAGGCATGAAATAAACGCGTTTTGCCTTATGGTCGACACAATATTCACCAGGTCGATCAATAACACGCAAACAATTCATTACGTTATACGTTACATTTTTATAATAGGATCTGATTTTGCTGTGTTGCTTAAATGTCAGCTTAGTTGACGACGAATCATAGGACTGCACTTCTGCAAAATATATCCAATTAGGTTTACAGTACACACCAACGTAGGCACTATTTAAATCGGCTCCGTCCAATAGTGACAAATCTTTGTCAACAATACTGGTACGCGTCGCCTGCTTAGCTGGAATACTTTTATAATTTTTATTCTTCATGATATAGGGGTCATCAGAATTCATCTGTTCGCTGATAAATCCTAGTTGATTTCCCTGGGATATATTCCAAGAGAAACCGGCATCACTGTTATTGGGTAACGAACAATATTTAATTTTTTTCCAATGAGGATTCCCATTTGCGGCTTCTTGGGATTCACAGGTGTTCCAACCACGCAATTCATTTGAACCATCGATAATTGCTTTACCAACTCCCCATCGTCCGTGCTTATTGCCATCAAATACTATTGGATTCCCGCTTGCCCCAGATGATGAAATGATAATCGAACCTCTATAAACAACCCCTCCTTTAAAGTGAACTTGATCACCGGGCTTTAACACAACTTTTGCAGCTTTCCCATCGGCTTGTGGATCCCCTGGACTATGTTTAAACGCCGCCTGAACCGAAGTGCCCGCAGCCGCATCATTTCCAGCACTGTAATCGACAAAATAGACTGCTGCCTCTAAACCAGAGAATGTAGTCATAAATATAGTAACTATAAATACTAATGAAAATCTCATGGCTTGCTCCGTTCCCGGGTTGTCTATTTACGACAAATTAACTAAGTATAATTGTCGTTCTCAAGTTAACCCAGCATCGTATCACCAAGGCAATTCGTCACAATGCATCGCAGTGTTCTTTTTTTATACTATCTCGTATATCTATGTATATGAAAACGCTCGAGCTCCCTGACCTCCTCGCCCATATACTAAATCCAAAGAATCCATTTCGTGTTTTTTTCTGTGTTAGAGAAATAAATCGGACATATTTTGAAATTGGTCACGACAATCCAGACCCATGGCATTTGCTCTATTTACCTGAAATTGGTGACTTAGACGTTTGGATTGAAGGCGAATA
>JANQLF010000111.1 GCA_028280785.1 Planctomycetota bacterium | reverse complement strand
ATCTGGCATAGGGGCTGGAGTAACGGTCTCTTCTGCAAAAGCGGTGCCCAGAAAAGATAGGACTATGATGAGAGCGTGGGAAGCAAGGCGCATAAGTCGGTAGCTTATGGCTGAAATTCAATAAAAAACCCTGGCCAAGTGTTGGAAGCTTGGACAGGGTCGTGTAACGTTTGAATCAGACTAGTGGTCTTCGTCCTCTTCTTCGAATTTTTCATGGCTCTTCTTCTTATGTGATGACATGGACTTAACCAAGGTCATGGCGCCATCCCAATCGTCAGCATCTACTTTCTTTTTAAGTTTATCGATATTTTCTATCAAAACGCCTATTTGTTTTTTGTAATCTTCGGTTTGCTTTTTCTTCTCATCAGCATCTTTAATTTTCTCTACTTTATGCGGAACTAATTTTTTAGATGCTTCGGCATTCTTTTTTAAATTGGCAATAGCTTTTAAGATATCAGCTTTCTTGGTGGCATCTTTGGCTTTAATGCCTTTATACGCTGTCTTGAAATCATCGCCGATGGACTCCATTAAATCATGGAGGCTATCGCCTTCTTTTTTCTTATCGGATTTTTCTTCTTTGGTGCTTTCTGTCTTTTTCTCGCCATCAGTTTTTTCTTCGGCACCAAATACATTGGTACTGACGAAACTTAATAAAAGAAAGGTGCTCAGATTGAGAATGAGAATACGGATCATGTGCTTACTCCTGTGCAGGCATGCTAGTGTCGATAAAACAAAGGAAAGGCTTGCTTTTGTTGGAAAATCCGAGCGTATCATGATTGATTAAACGAATGATGACAATGCTCGGATCTGAGAATAGCGTAATGCTTTGCCTTAATCTTGACTTGTGTCATAAAAGATACCTGTGCATAGTATGTATGTTAGGAGCAACACTATGACGACCGTTTCTGGATTTGATCACGTTGGTATTTACGCCAAAGACATGGAAGCATCGGCGCAGTGGTATGAACAGCACCTCGGTATGCAACGTGCGTCAGCAAACGACCATCATATATTTATGAAAATGACAGACGGACAAGTGCTGGCAATTTTTCAAGCCAGTAATGATGAGCAAGTTGGCTCCGGCATACAGCATTTTGCCTATGCCTTGGCTGAGGGTGATCAGGCCGAAGCGATAGCCTCACTGTCTGCTGCTGGTGTCAGCATTGAACAGGTTGGACCAAGTAAGGGCTGTCGTGATTTGGATGGTTACCGTATTCATTTCGTGTGAGGCACTCTTGCACGTTTGAACCTGAGGGCTTTAGGTCACGGTTGTGTGGCAAATTCAAAGGAGCTATGATCAGCGGTAGCTGAGGTCAGTGCATGAGCACCGAACACACCGGTTGGTTTGGATCGAAGAAAAAGCAGCAAGAAGCTGAACGACAGCAGGCATTAGCAGCGCGTAAAGAGCGTGCACGGAAACAGCTTATTCAAAAAGTAAATGAGCTTGCCAATGACCCGCGTTTTCAGGTCTTAACCTTTGATAAGCTCAATTGGATTAACCCCTATAGTGGCCAAGTCGTGCCGACGCCCTTTGAACCAGAGAAAGCAGTGCGCGATTTTTTACTGCAAAACCGACCATGGACGACCGGCAAAGAGCCGCTGCCGCTGATGAAGCTCACGCAGATTGTGTGGATACATTATCTGATGCGCAACATGCAGAGCGAGCCGCATTTAAAAGTGTTTAAAGGTGATAACTGGCTCAATCCATTTACTGGTCGTTGGATAACTGATGTCCCATTAAATGAAAAAGGAAAACCTGACGGTAAAACAGTAACATTTTTATCGAAAATCCTCAATGGTGATCCAATATGTGCTCAATTAAAAATGTTGGATAATAATACCTTGGATAAGTTGGCTGCTGGTATTCCTCAAGAAAATATTTTTCAAAAAGAAGAAGATGTCGATATCTACGATGGGATTATTGAGGAAGACGAATCGCTGTACATTGATTTCAAGAATTTAGATCAAGAGGCGAAGACGCATACGCCACTCACGAATAAAACCTTATCGACTGGTCCGATCGGCCATGACAGCAATACCCGATTAATTGCACGGATAAATGCGGCGAATACTGAGACGCTAGATACAACACCGGTGCATACGGTCAGTGGGTCCTCACAACAATTGCGTTCTGTGTTATTGCCGAATTTGCCCAATGTGAATTTAGCAAATGCACGGGTCCATGGGCGTGAAGAATACAGCGACTTTACCTATGCCACGACCATGGGCAGTGGCCAGTCCTTAATTATTCATGGTAACATTTCTCTACCCGATACCGCAGGTACGGCTCCGTATCGCGATATTGAAACGGTCTTTCGCAAAGCCGCACAAGTAGAGACCGACCTAGCTCAATTATTTAAAGCGGTGCATCACCGCGTTGGCGAACATTTTGGCTACATGCTTGGAATTGATTGTTTCGCTTTAATTATCGACACCTTGGACATGCATGTTGAATTAGCCATCGCTGGTTATTCCTATGCCTTAGCTGGGCGCATGGCAACGGATTCGCTGTTAAATTTAGTCGGTGAAGGTGGGTCGAGTCTCGGTCTATCAGACGGAGCTGGTGATGACATCGAGCCATTGAAATTCGGTTTACAAGAAGGCGATGTTTTAGCTTTTTATACCCACGGTATCAGTGACAGCGAAGAAGCACGTGCCCGTTTAAATGCGGAATTTGTGCGCGCACTGACGCTCCATGATGAACAAAACATGGAAGCATTATTAAAATCAATGGCTGAATTATTAGAGGAGCAGGGTGAAGTGGCTGGCTCACTCTTTGGCTTATCAGCAGCCCCGTTCAGTGATTTGGATTTACTATAAATTCGCTAAAGAGCTGAGTAACCTGCGCATTCCATTCATGGCCACCAGCAAACTCGTGAATCTGCGTATGCTCGTGTTGCAGGTAAATTTTATCAGCGTTTAACTTTTCCTGATTGTACGATTGATCATCAGATCCACGCAACACACAGCTTGGCGGTAGCGAAGGGCAGAGTTCGTAGGTATCTGGCGGTATATCGCCACCGTTAATACATAAGACATCACATTGATGCATACCTTTTAAAGCAGCACGATAAGCCATCGCCGCGCCTTGCGAAAATCCCATAAAGACCAATTTATTCCAGCTGTATTGCGGTGCGAGCTGTTCAATGCTTTTATTGACGTAATGAATGTTATCTGCGATACAGCGCTCACGATTTTGACTGGTCATCCACGAAGCAGCGATGCGATCATGACGATAAAAACAATGCAGACCCTGAATACTCAAAAGCAGTGCATTATCGATGTGCAATTCCTGCAGGCGTTGTAATTGGAGCTCGGCATTTTCGGTATAGCCGTGAAAGCCGACAATCAGATAGTCATACGAACCAGGCTCACCATCACAAAGCACATGCCCGTGTATTTCGGTGGGAATCATAAATTCATGAATGGCCATCGCGTATATTCCTAACTAAATATTCCAAGCCGTTGACTTTAATTTCGAACATGCTTTGTAGTTGAATGCCAAGCTTTCCTTTGGGCCAACCTTTTTGCCGAAACCACACAAAATACGCCTCAGGTAATTGATCGAGATAACGCCCCTTGTATTTACCGAAAGGCATTTGGCAGTGTGCAAGATCAGCTAGGAACTGCGGATCAAAGTCCATGGGCCTATGTTAGGAATAATCATAAAAGTCAAAACTAGATAACTTGTCTAAACTATTGCTTTGTAAGTCACCAGATGTATAGAATATCGTTCACTTTTGAGGAGTTTCTATGATACGCACATTGTTGTTAATGGTCTTAGCGATCAGCCTAATCGGCGCAGATAAAGCAGCTGAATTCGATATCAAAAAAGTCTACAAATCGCCGACGGCCAAATGGGAAGGCAAAATCAAAAAGTTTGAAGAATATGCAGCCAAGGGTCACCTTAAAGAAGGATCGATTGTCTGCGTTGGCTCCTCAAGCATGGCCATGTGGCACAGCCGTATCGAAAAAGATTTAGCACCATTAACTATTATTAAGCGCGGCTTCGGTGGCAGTAATTATAACGATGCGATTACCTACGCCCATCGCATTATTACGAATTACAAACCACGTGCGGTTCTGGTTTATGAAGGTGACAATGACATTGCGCAAAAAGTTTCACCAGAAAACGTGCTCAATGCTTGTAAGTTGTTTGTGAAAACCCTACGCGATAAATTGCCCAATGTGCGCATCTATGTTATTTCAGTGAAGCCAAGTATTAAACGTGCCAGCATGTGGGAAGACATGAAGAAAGCGAATGCTTTACAAAAGGCCTACTGTGACAAACACGATTACCTGACCTTTATTGATGTCTCTGAAGTGCTCTGCGAAAAAGACGGCAGCATTAAAAAGGACATCTTCATTAAGGATAATCTACACTTGAACCAAAAAGGTTATGACCTGTGGTCCAAGCACATTGGCGACGCCCTGAAGAAAGGCGAGCTCAAGCACGAGAACCAAGTCAAAAAATAGAATAGCTCAGCGATTTACATGATGCGCTGCTGTCGTAGGATAGCAGCGCATTTTTTATGGAGTCAGATATGGAATTCAGCAAACTCACCGAAGCCATCGTCGAAAACGGCAAGCAATACGAAAAACATTTTGATGTCAAAATCGATATGAATTTTGCCACCTATAATTTAATCAAAGAAATCGGGCAATTTGCTGATTCGGTTTTAGTGAATAGTGGCAATACCCAACCGCATAAACGAGTCGATGACGCAGCGGCAAAAGATCGGATTACCCAGGAATTGGTGGATATAGTTGCTTTGGCTATAATTAATGCGGATGTTTATGGGGTTGATTTGGAGAAGGGAATTAGGGAGAAGTGGGTCGAGAAACAATGGTAATAGATAATAGTACTGGTACTTGTACTAGATATAGTACTAGTCCGAGGTCTCGATGCTGCTCGACAGTGCATTCGCCTCGGTATTTATGGCGCGAAGCGCCCCTGGGACCGCGAGTGTCCCCACTCGCATAAATACGAAAATGTTGCAAGAGATTTCAATCTTAAATTAAATATTGTTAACAGTGACTAGTACTAGTACGAGTACTAGATCTAGTACTAGAAACTGCGACCAACGCACAACTAGGTTCTCCTTGTTCCGTTCAGCTTAACGCACGTGCTCTTGGTAAAGGGTTCACTGCGTCGCTACGCGCCCTTGACCATTGCGCGCGAGCGTTCGCGGAACTCCATAAGGAGAACTAACATGACTCACTTCACCCAACTCAGAGTTTAC
>JANQLF010000098.1 GCA_028280785.1 Planctomycetota bacterium | reverse complement strand
GGGTGGCATCGATAGAGTTTACTTGTTGCGTTAATACTTGACTAGTCATGTATTTATCCTTTTTAAAAAGAGTTAAGACCGTGCGTGGTCTAGGAGTTTAATGAGTTGTTGCGTTTGTTTATCTGAGAGGTGGCCTAAAAGATCTGCGTCCATCTTATCCATGTAAGCATCGAGTGATTTTAATTCGGTTAATCCGCTTTCACTGATAAAGCAGAGCACTTGACGCCGATCATCCGGGCAACGTTCTCGAATAACCAATCCTTTTTTAATTAAACGATCAATTAAACGAGTAATGCCAGGAGTATGTTCAACCATGCGCTCAGCAATTTGAAGGGTTGGTAGGCCTTCTTTGCCAGCACCGCGTAAAATACGCAGAACATTATATTGTTGATAGGTGAGGTCACTTTTATTGGCGAGTTTTTTGTTCATTTGATTACGGACCCAATCAGCGGTACGCATCAGGGTCAGTAGGGCTTCCTGATGAATGCTGCTAAAGCCTTTAGCTTGATTGATCTCTGAGGCTATACGTCCGATTGTCTTCATGCCTTTACTCTACATATCAATAGTTGACTAGTCAAGTATTAGTATACCTAATCACAAAATCCATACAAATGGTTATCAACAAAGCACTTAGATCTAAAGGTTGGCTATTGCACGATAGGATCGGCGCCAATGGTGCCAACTAAATCAGCAAGGTAGGCCTCGCCACTTACTTTCTCGAGTTTCTCTTGAGCTCGTTGTAAGCGTTCAGCAATGGCATGGCGTTTGACAACAAGTTTATTGTTATCATCAGCCATAAATGCATTGAGGTTGTCAATGTGGCCTTGCCACAATTTAATTTCGCGATCTTGTTTATTCTTGAGACGTGATTTATACCAGTCGCTATTAATTAAATGCTCGCGCGTGAACATTTCTCTAATACTTGGATCAGTGACGTCTTTACCTTCATACGAACCGGTAGCCATTATGTAGAGCAGGGCTTTTAATGGAGGGCAGGCATTTTCTATGCTGCCATCATCAATATAGCGTTGGGCTACTATAGCTTGATTCTCAGTAATATTTAAAACACCGTCTGCGTATTGATCCATATTCTGGGTTTCAGGTTTAAGAATTTCCTCATCGAGTACGGCCGCTGGATTATCAAATATTTTCCCAAAATAATGTCGTACAAAATCACTGGTTATGCGGTAGCCAAGACGGCTGGCTAAAATTTTCTTGCCATTGTGTTCGAAGTCTTCGAGTTTTTCGAGTAATCCTTCTTTTAAAAAGTCTGCTGCGCTGCGTTCTTGAATGGCGATACGTGACCATAACTCAGGAATTAAAAGGCTAATGTCATGATCAACGCGACGGTTCGGTCCAATGTAGCCAGCGGCAGAACTAAATCCGTCATAACCGCACACGATCATGCCGACTAAGGCATTATTAAGGTCGGCAGTTGCTTGAAGTGCATTAAATGGTCCTTTGGTTAAAGCACCTTCACTACCGGCACCAGTGGTTGATGGTGATTTACCGGTAAGGCTACAAACAAAATCCATGAATAATTCTGGTAATTCTTGATAATGAACTGGACCATAAACAGCGAGCGCGCGGATGCCTTCTGCTGCTGGATTGTTACGACGACCAGAAATAACGGCGTTCACACCCCAGGAGAGTGTTTTATCCATGCTGATTTTGCGTGCTAAGCGCATACCGACATCGGCTAAATAACGATCGCGTGAACGAGCAAAGTCAGGACGTAATTGTAAATAACGAGGGTTTTTTGTTGGTACGCCATTAATAATGCGCGGATGTGCTGAGGATACGGCAAAATCGTCATCTTGTTCAGATAATTCACGTAAATGTTTACGCATCGGTTGACTGTATTGTTCAAATTCTAATACATTTTCGATTAAGTTTTTAAGATCGCCACTAGTGAGTGGCTGATAGTTGGAGGCAAATAAATCACTTTGTGCCATGTCGTATTCGGTCTGCTTGTCATAGCCACGATGAATAGCTTCATCGGGACGTTGAAAGAGTCGATATTCAACATTGCGAGTAATTTTTATAGATTTATTAATGACATCTGGGTGTGGTCCGTCAACCCAATTGATTGGTACGATAGTAGATGCTGTAATGTCATCTTCCATCTGCACTTTTGATGCTGGTAAGAAATCTTGGCGTAATTTATAGGTGCACCATGACTCATCTTTGTTGATGCCGACACGTACATAAGAACCGATCAATTTACGGTTTTCGAATTTTAATTCATGTGCATGACGACCGTCGATGACGTCAACCATAAAATGATGACGCCAATTTTCTCCCCATTTCGGATTGTAGAAACGCTTAATGATGAAAACCAGGGCTTTGATGTGGTTTGGTATTTCATTGAGCCAAGCATTATACTCAGGCGTATATTCTTTTTCCGATGGTGTGAGCAATTTAATCACACTACCGATTGAACGCTCCTGGCTTAATATTTTACGCGAGCTTTTATCAGAATAATCAGGTGCGAATTCCGGCATAAAGCGGTCGTTGTAATTGCGATCAAATATTTCCTGAACTTTATCCAGATCTTTTTCATAGTCAGACACGTAGATTGGCCCGTAAAGAATTGCATCAGCAAAACTTTTCGAAATTTCAGATTTACCACCGCCAGATACGGTGCATGGCTTATGACAAAATGTACCTTCAGACGAAGTGCCAACTAAGCGCCAGCTCGGTGCACCTGGGTGTCGCTGCATGGAAACTTTGTAGCCATGTGGCAATACATAAATGTTTCCAGGTTGGAGCGGAATGTTATGTGCGCCAAAATCATTTTTCCATGAGACGGTTTGATCTGGCAATGAAAATTCCGCATCTTCTGGTACGTAATAAATAGAGTCATAGCGTTTATCAACGCCGTAGCCTTCTGAATGATAGTCCATCAGATCGCTAAATTGCTCACGGACTTCTGACATAGTGTGCTTGCCAGTCCAAACCTGGCTTGCTGTCGCGTTAAAGTAATGACCAAGTGAATAGCGTGGGAATGCGAGCGCACCGCCGGCATGTTCTTCTTCGGTCATACCATAAAGATTTGATGCGTATCCAATTTGTGTCTTAACTTCTTTTTTACAGTACCCGAAGTAATTATCGGCGATAACAGTGACCATGACACCATCCATGGTGCGATGGCATATTTTAAATGGCGTGCCGTCATTGTAGAGTTCGTCTTCTTTTTCCCAGCACATGCCTTCGCGTTTTTGACGTTCATTGGCGTCGTCAATATGAGGAAGGCCAAGTTCTTTTTTAGTCATGCCGCATAAATGTGTGGCTAAGATAACACAACCAGTGTGGCCAGTCCAATGATCGCTATCAATACCGGCATTATTTGAGGGCAAATTAGCGTTACCGGCATTACCGAAAATACTTTCAACAAAATCTAAATTACAAACCAAGCTGCCTGGCGCGAAAAAGCGCACTTCCATTGATTTTTCTTCGCTGCGATTTGGGACAGCGGGACATACAGGTGGACGCAGCATCAGACCGACAAAGGTCTCTGCAGGATGTTCTTCTTTTGCAGTGAAGGGCAGCGTTAGGAATTTCTCTGGCGCATTATTTAAGGCTGCGTCTAAAAGGCGACAGAATGTTTTAAGTGGTACGGCTTTTTTATCACCTGGAATAGGAAGACCGCCCTCAGCGATATGAAAAACACCTTTGGTGGTACGACGGTCATTAATGGGGTTATGTAAAACTCCATTGCCGAGTCGATAACTCGAAACACGCTCCGCGTGAATTTCGCTGTGACCAAAAGGAATTGATAATTCACGTGCCAGGCCGTGACGATCGAGTTCAAAAGGTTTGGGTAATTGTGGTACGGTTTCGCCTTCTAGTGAACCGAGTTCTTTATCTAAAAATGCTTGGATGCGTTGATCAATGGGGCTGTGCGTGTCTTGCAATAATCGATTTTGCTGACGATGGATGGCCAATAAATCAGCGGCATCTTGTACAGCGCTGACATCGAGACCTTCTGGTACTGGTAGACCAACGGCACTTAATTTCAGTGCGATAATGCTATGGAGGTGTTCTTTATCCGGTAAATGAATCGATCCATCTTCTTCTAAACCGAGATATCTATTCCAGTCGATCGCTTTAGTCATCAAGCATTCCTCATTGAATTAGGGCTGCAAAGGCCGGCACATGCTATGCCCTTATTGGCGAGTTGTAGGGGGAACTCAGCTTATAGACCTAATAAATAGCAACCTAACACCAAAAGGAATGATAGAAAAATTATCATTTGTGAAGAATTAACCCCATATACCACATAATCCGAGGTCGTCGTTCAGCTCATGGAGTTGGCGACTGCGGCCGCGGCCACTGCTGCGCGACATCCGACTGAGACTTGGGACTAAGCTTTCTGGACGTCCTAAAGCCCAGCTCTTAGTTAATGCGTTGCCGTACGCTTCAATGTTGTCATGTGGTAAGCCAGATAGGAAATTATCTAATAATTCTGGCCAAATATCGCCTGCAGGAGGAACGGTGCCGAGTGGTGCTTCGTCTGTTGGAACCACAACACCGGGGGCAACTTCGCGTAATGGACTCGGTGTAAGAGCAATACTTGCTTCCTGTTTAAGAGGAAGGGGTGCCGTAATCAGCGCTTGCTCTTGAGCGGCCATCCACGCTAAACCTGCAAGAATGGCACTGTCATCGGCTAATAGACACGATCGATAACGCGTTGCCCAAATACTACCGCGTCCACCATGCCGTTGGTGAAATGCGCGACTGTAGCGTTGGGCGATTGTTTGCATGATGCCGGTAAGGTTACAAAAGCGATCACGTAAACGTATGCTAGGAATTATCTTATGGGTTCCTGTCAAAGTTTGCCAGCGTTGTTGGAGGGTTTCGTCTGACTCAACACTGTGGGCGACATGCTGAAAGATGAGGAAATAAGCATCTTCGAAGAGTGCTATGCCATAGATCCGTAGGTCAAAGCATTCGCGAATCTCCTCGATGAAAGCTAAAAACGCTTCCGCTTCTTTATCTTTAGAGAAGAGCGGTTGTCCGAGGGCACACTGAGCATGGACACAGTAGCAATGTGGCTCACCAACTAGTAGATCTCGCTGTGGACGTCCCATAGCTAAACAATACCCTATTTCAGTGCCAGACAATGAAAAAGCCACTTGACCGTAATTTACTTCGAATTAACTGTGCCTCTTTCCCGGGCGCGCTAGATTTGGGCGGATACTCAAACTGGTGTTCACGGAACTTGGACCAAAGGGGCTTCTATGGCCATTCACCCGACTGCGATCATCGATCCAAAAGCTGAGATTCATTCAGATGCTATTATTGGACCTTTTTGTGTCGTACATGCAGGTGTAACGATTGAGGCCGATGCCGAGTTAAAGAATAATGTTACTGTTTTTGGTCGTTGTACGATTGGCAAAGGGACCCGCATTTTCCCATATGCGGTTATCGCCTCTGATCCACAGGATTTGAAATTTCGTGGTGAAGACAGTGAAGTCATAATTGGTGAAAATAACAATATACACGAATACGTAACGGTTAGTAAAGGTACCGCTGGCGGCGGTATGAAAACCGTCATTGGTAATAATTGCTTAATAATGGCCTATGCTCACGTAGCGCATGATTGCATTTTAGATGATGCAATTGTGTTAGGAAATAGCGTTCAATTAGCTGGTCATGTTCAAATCGGACGCAAAGCCATTGTCAGTGGCATGGCAGGTATCCATCACTTTGTCAGTATTGGTGAATTAGCTTTTGTGGCTGCGATGAGTGCGGTGAAAAAAGATGTGCCACCATATATGATGATGGAAGGTAATCCGGCCGAAGTCAGGGGGCTCAATCTGGTTGGTCTGCGTCGCGATGGTTGGAGTGAAGATGAATTGGATGCGACCAAAGAGGCTTTCCGCATCATGTACCATAATAAGGACGGCAAGGCTTTGAGTGAGACCGTCGAACAGGTCGCAGAGCTGGAAATCGGCAATGTGAAGCAAGTCTCCAATCTATGTGATTGGTTGCGTACTATGCTTGACGGATCTATTAAGGGCCGTTTACAAGAGTCTGCCCGCACAGCGTAAATGTGCCCATAAATTTTGTGATACAGGATGAGCTATCCTCCTAACTATATGCTAGGTGGATGGTTGCGACTGCATGATTTTCTGCAAACTATTGGGCCCGATGGTTGATGCAGAGAAACTTGGTCAGGCACGCTTTGGATCCTACATTCTTCGTGAGAAGATTGGTGAGGGTGGTTTCTCTGTTGTGTACAAGGGTGAGCACAATAGCGGTGGTCGCGATGTTGCGATAAAGGTGATGCGCGAAGAAATCGCCGCAGACAAAGCCAAGATTAAAGATTTTCAACGCGAGTACTCTATTCTTGAGGACTTTGATCATCAAAACATTCCACAAGTTTTTGATTTAGGTGATGTGCGTGGTTTGCCGGCCTACTCCATGACCTTGTGTCCTGGTGAGACATTTTATTCGTTACGAAAACAAAATATTCGCTTTGATATTGTCGGTGCATGGTTGGCGATGATCCGTACCTTGTGCATTGTGCATGATGAAAATGTTGTTCATAACGATCTTAAATTAGAAAACATGTTGTTGAGTGGTGGTGGCCAAGTCAGTTTGTTGGATTTTGGAAGTGCTCGACGCATGGGTGGCACAGGTTGGTTTTCGAAAGTGGTTAAGTCGAAACGCAAAACATTAACGGGAACTATAACGTATTTAGCGCCTGAATTACTTGAAGGTAAAGAAGCTAATAAAGTAAGTGATGTGTATTCGTTAGGTATGTCAGCCCATATGCTGTTTTGTGGGTCTCCACCGATGCAAGTTGGTTCTGGTGTCGATGGTGCCAAGGCTTTGTATAAAATTTTGAAGACTACCGGTATTAAAGGTATTGAACGACGCGCACCAATTCCAAAAGATTTAGCACAGATTATTGATTCATGCACGCGTGTTGATCCAGAAGGCCGACCTGAGGATGCGATTGATCTTTGGCAACGCGTTAATACGTATTTTAAGCGTCCTAATGCAGTAAAAGTTTCTGAGCTGTCGCGTGCATTGTTGCCGAAGGCTAAGAAGACTGAAATCTTTAAGTCAAAAATCGGCGACTCTTAGTTTACAAAAGGGGCTCTGCCCCTTTATATCCCCGCGGACTTTGTCCTTATTATTTTTCTCCGCATAGAGCTTCGAAAAATTCGTGCAAAATATGCACGACCATGCGTCGGCGTCCGTGAAATGCTTGCGTAATTCTAACAGCTGCTTCTGCAGCTGGCGAACGCCGAGTCGTGCTCAGGGCTACTTGCCCTGAATTTTTGCGCAGCAAAAATAACGAACGACAAAGAGAGCGGG
>JANQLF010000293.1 GCA_028280785.1 Planctomycetota bacterium | reverse complement strand
AGCTGGTAAGTTTGAGTTGGAAAAAATTGATTTTTCTCTGCGTACCATGGTCGCCGATGTTTTAGATTTAGTTTCTGAGCGCGCACAGGAAAAGGGCTTAGAACTAAGCCCGCTTATTCAATTTGATATCACTGATAAATTGGTGGGTGACCCAGTACGCGTACGTCAAATACTTCTAAACTTGTTAACTAATGCTGTTAAATTTACGGATGTTGGTCATATTCAAGTTGCAGTATCTGCGGTCAATCAAAGCGATAACGAATGCAGGTATCGCTTTGAAGTTAAGGATACCGGTATAGGAATTGCTGAGGAACAACTGCCGTCTTTATTTGATGCATTCACTCAAGCAGATACGTCGACGACGCGCGTTTATGGCGGAACTGGATTGGGCCTATCGATTTGTAAGCGTTTGGCTCATTTGATGGGTGGTAAAATTGGTGTCGAGGCTAATGAGGGGCAGGGTTCGGTATTTTGGTTTGAAGTTCCATTTCAGATTGCTGAAACTGACCCAGTAGATGAACGGTTGGAAACATTTAAAGTTTTATTGTTAGAGGGCCATGAGAATACACGCCTCAGCATTGAGCAAATGCTGAAACGTCTTCGTTGTAATGCGGTTTTTGCTGAAAATACCCAGTCATGTCTTGATCAACTGGGCAAAGGTGAGTCGCTTGCAGATTATATTGTCGATGCAATCATTGTTGATTCGAACGTGCCCGGTGAAAATGGTTTGCAGATAATTCAAGCGATAAAAGATGCATTTCCGCAACAATCGATAATTTATTTATCTGAAATGATAAACCAAAAAGAATTTGAGGTAGCTCGAGAATTAAAAGTTGATGATTGTTTGACCAAGCCGTTACGCTTGGATAATTTAAGTAGAGCATTGCGCCGCATTAAGCGTCAAGGTCAAGCAAGTCGTATGATGAGTACGGTTGATATTGGAGAAATGAAACCGAAGGATGATCAACACTTTAAAGTTTTGCTTGCAGAAGATAATGTAGTGAATCAAAAAGTGGCGAGTCGCTTATTAGAATTGTTTGGCTGTGATGTGATTGTCGCGGCAAATGGTATAGCAGCTTGTAATGCTGCACGAGAAATGGTTTTTGATGCTATCTTTATGGATTGTCAGATGCCTGAGATGGATGGTTATGAAGCGACAGGTATTATTCGCAAAGACGGACAAAACCGAGAAACGCCGATTATTGCTATGACAGCTAATGCATTGGTGGGTGATAAGGAGCGTTGTTTACACGCAGGTATGGATGATTTTATTCCTAAACCGGTGCGACGCGAAGCATTGGGTGAAATGATCGAACGGTGGTTGCGCCAAACAGATAAGCACCAAAAAAACCCTGGCTAATTGCCAGGGTTTTTAATTGAGATTCTTTCGAATTAGTAACGATAGTGATTTGGTTTGTAGGGGCCTTCAGCTTTAACACCGATGTAATCAGCTTGCTTTTTGTTTAACACAGTAAGCTTGGCACCAAGTTGTTCCAAGTGTAAACGAGCAACTTCTTCATCTAAGTGCTTCGGCAACATGAAGACATCTTTAGCGAGATCTTTGCCATTTTTGTATAATTCAATTTGAGCAAGTACTTGGTTGCTGAATGAGTTTGACATGACAAAGCTCGGGTGACCAGTTGCACAACCAAGGTTAACCAAACGGCCACGGGCTAATAAGATAATACGCTTGCCATCGGGCCAAATAACGTGGTCAACTTGTGGTTTGATTTCTTCGAATTCAATAGATGAATCATTTTCTAATGAAGCAACTTGAATTTCGGAATCGAAGTGACCGATATTACAAACAATGGCATTGTGTTTCATGGCATCGAGGTGTTTGCGCTCGATGACATCACAGTTACCGGTGGTAGTGACAAATAAATCACCAAAGCTCGCTGCTTCTTCCATGGTCACGACTTGGAAGCCTTCCATGCAAGCTTGTAGGGCACAGATAGGATCGATTTCAGTAACATAAACAGTTGCACCTTGGCCACGCATAGCTTGGGCACAGCCTTTGCCAACATCACCGTAGCCACAGATAACTGCTTTTTTACCAGAAACCATAACGTCAGTGGCACGCTTAATGCCATCGACTAACGATTCACGACAACCATAGAGGTTATCGAATTTACTTTTGGTGACACTGTCGTTGACGTTGTAAGCGGGGAACTTCAAGGTGCCGTTTTTAACGCGCTCGTATAAACGATGAACGCCGGTGGTTGTTTCTTCGGAGACACCTTGAATTTCGGCGCTAGTGCGCGAATAAAATGTAGGGTCTTCGGCTAATTTCTTTTTAATACTGGCGAGTAGAATTTCTTCTTCTTCACTTTCAGCTTCACGATCTAAAATACTTGGATCTTTTTCAGCATCACAGCCAAGATGAACTAATAAGGTCGCATCACCACCGTCATCGAGAATTAAATTTGGACCGTCATGGTTTGGCCATTCAAAGAGGCGGTGGGTGTAGTCCCAGTACTCTTCTAAGGTTTCACCCTTTTTAGCGAAGACAGCGGTACCACCGTCAGCAATTGCAGCAGCAGCATGATCTTGCGTTGAGAATATATTACAGCTCACCCAGCGCACTTCGGCACCGAGTTTTTCTAAAGTTTGAATTAACACAGCTGTTTGAATCGTCATGTGCAATGAACCAGCAATGCGTGCACCTTTGAGCGGTTGCTCGCCAGCGTGCTTTTTGCAAATAGCCATTAGGCCAGGCATTTCGTGCTCGGCGATTGCAATCTCTTTGTGGCCCCAGCCAGCGAGACTCATATCAGCGACGACATAATCTTGTTGTGTGGTGGTACTCATCCGTGAACTCCTTCCATCGTTATATCATGATATAACGATGGAAGGAGCTCCGACAACCGAAATCCATGGAACCAGTCTAATTCGAGTCCGTCAAAGATGCAGAAGCCAAGGAGAGTCAGCCATGTTTAAGATCAATGAGCCGTGCCATGAAGATTGGGAGCAAATGAGCGAGTCCGAGCGCGGACGTCACTGTGCCGTCTGCGACAAGCAAGTCGTCGATTTTACCAAAATGACAGAAGCTCAATCGCTAGAAATGCTTAACAAGGCTAAGGCAGAATCTGATTCTTGTGATACCGGCATTTGTGGTCGCGTGCATGCAGACCCTCAAGGACATCTGCGTTTTAAGCAAAATAAGCGTCGTTTGTTGACGGATGGGATGGCTGCGATGTTGGCTCTGAGTGTTTTGGCAGGATGTCAGGGTGATGCACCAGTCATTGATGAGCAGTCAGCAATTAATAATCCTGAGCCAGTTCAACAAGCACCAGAACACCCTGAGATACTTATGGGCGAGATGATTGCTGAGCCCATTCAAACAGACCCAGACCCAAAAGAGGTGAATCCGAAGATCCTTATGGGAGATGTAGCATTCGAAGAGCCAACTATTCGCGGTGAGATCGTCGCTGTTCCTGAACAGCAACCGAAACTCATGGGAAAAATTGCTGTTGAGCCACCACAGGAGAAACCACAGCCAGCAATACTTGGTCGTATAAAGTCTCAACCGTAGGGCAAACTTGATCTGATTGAGATTGGCCAAGGATGTCGCGCCGAGCCTATGACCAGTCCAAAACGTATTTTTTGCATCTACGAATATTTATGCCAGTACGCTGAAGAAGTCCGCGATTTTCAGGTAGCCAAGGGCGAGAAGGTCTCCGGCACCGTGAACTTAATGATTAGTAAGGATCGCGAAAAATTATTGCAGCGATGGGGCGAAGAAATGGATGAGATCTGTGGGGTCTTAGACGGTACTCACGATGATCCGTATATCTTAGAAGCCACCCAGTGTTTTTATTGGGCCTCCTTATTTAGTGTTACCGCAGATTATTCTTGGGATGACATTGCCTTTTACGATTTGCGTCGCGATTTAAATAAGGCAGCGATTGAAGACCCGGCTGGTCTCACCGAAGCTGTGCAACGCTTGGTGGCACTTGGAGCAGAAAAAGTCAAACCACAGAAATTATTTATGCTCTGGCTTATCGCTGATCGCATTTACCGCGATGTCACGCCGCGTGATAAGCAGTGGTCCATCGACCAGATCATGGATGCGGATCTCGCTGACATGAAGAAGCGCGAATATTTAGGCCCGGTCTTAAAAGCAGTCCCTGAAGAGTAGTTTTAGCTAACTGGTATGTGTCTTAGTCTTGGTATTGGTCTTAGTCACAATACCAATATCTATCTACTAACCTAAGACAAAGACTAAAGCCAAGACTTATACTAGTTAGCTATAATGAAATATTATTCGACGGTAACTGACTTCGCCAGGTTCCTAGGTTGATCCACATCACAATCACGACGACGTGCAACGTGATACGAATAACGCTGTAGCGGTAAAATGCTTAAGAGTGGTTGCAACAATTCATTGCCTGCTAAATCGACAGGGAATAAATGATCGCTGAGATTTTTTAAATCACGGTCACTTGATTGGCCAACGCCAATAATGCGTCCCTGACGCGCGCGTACTTCTTCTAAATTACTCAGCATTTTATCGTGCATCGCGCCTTGTGGGGCAATACAGACAACCGGCAATTGATTGGTAACCAGCGCAATCGGACCGTGTTTAAATTCACCTGCTGGATAACCGGTGGCATGGACGTAGGCGATTTCTTTTAATTTAAGTGCACCTTCGAGTGCCGTAGCATGTTCACCGCCACGGCCTAAAAATACGGTTGCGTTTGCTGGTGCTAAAACTTCGACGGCATCGAGCACATGTTCTTCGGCATTTTTTAAGGTACCGGCGACTAATTCCGGAATTGGTAATAACGAATCAATGGCTTCTTTTTCTTGTTCGGCTGTTAAGCGGCCTTTGGCTTTGGCCATTTGTAGAGCGAATAAAAATAAAGCAGTTAATTGCCCAGTGTAAGCCTTGGTTGATGCAACGCCAATTTCTGGTCCGCATAATAAAGGTAAGGCGCCTTCCGATTCGCGGGCGATGCTTGAATCAACAACGTTTACCAAGGAAACGACCGGCATAAACATCGAACGTGCCAAACGTAAACTCGCCAAGGTGTCAGCAGTTTCACCCGATTGACTAATCGCAACAACTAAAGTACCACCAGCGGCAATCGGATTGCGATAGCGGTATTCACTACTGATATCAACTTCGACATGGATGCGTGCATAATGCTCTAAAAAACGTTTGCCAAGTAGGGCAGCATGCCAACTGGTACCGCAGGCTAAAAACACCACGTGTTGAATTTGACTGAGGTCAACTTCAACCGCGATATCAGCGAGTGCCCCGTTTGAAATGCGGTCATCAATAATGCGTTGTACAACTTCCGGTTGCTCAGCAATTTCTTTGGCCATGAACGAGTCGTATTCGCCCTTGCTGACCTCATTAAAATTAATTTCAATCTTCTTAAATGCGGGGTCAACATTATTGCTGTCAGCGTCAACAATTTCTACGCTATCATTTCGAATGTCAGCAATTTGCCCTTCTTCTAAGACGCAAACATCATGCGCATGTGGTAATAAAGCGGGGATATCAGAGGCGAGCATCATCGCATGTGGGCCACGCCCTATTAATAAAGGTGAGCCATGGCGAGCGACGATGATGCGATTTTCATGATCAGCAAAGATAGCTGCGAAAGCATACGAACCTTCGAGTTCTTTAATGCAGGCTTGCACAGCTTTGATCGGATCGCCATCGTAATAAGTGGCGAGTAAGTGTGGGATAATTTCACTGTCTGTTTGCGATTGAAAGATGGCGCCTTGGTCGGTGAGTTGACGGCGCAGGCGTTCGTGATTTTCAATAATGCCGTTATGGACAACGGCGATGCTTTGGTCGGTGTTGCAATGGGGATGGGCATTTTCGGTACTGGGTGTGCCATGGGTTGCCCAACGGGTATGGGCAATGCCGCAATTGCCAAAGCTACCCTGTTCGTCGTATATATCTTGGAGTTCTTTCAGCCGGCCAGCACTTTTGCCAATTGTTAGTTCGCCGTTTTCCTGAGTGGCTATGCCGGCAGAGTCATAGCCACGGTATTTGAGGCGTTCGAGTGCAACGAGCAGTACAGAAGATGCATCAAGATTGCCAATATAACCAGCGATGCCACACATAGGCAACAATTCCTTGCTAAAGGTTAACGGGACGCTCAGATTCTGTGCCTGCTGGCGTCTTTACTAGCCTGCATCAAAAGCGGAGGTATCAGCGATGACCATACATGTACGGCTTGGCTTTTATGCCGTATTCATGTTTTTTGTCATCACGCTTTGTTCCTGCGGTGAAGACGACAAAACGTCAAATCCACCAATGTCTCATGGAGTGAATGTGCAAGCCAGCGAAGAAAAACATACCAATGCATTAAAGGATTCTTTGAGCCCTTATTTGTTACAGCATAAGCATAATCCGGTTGATTGGGTTGAATGGTCAGAAGAAGCATTCGCTGAAGCTAAAAAACGCGACGTGCCTGTTTTAGTGTCGATTGGTTACGCTACCTGTCATTGGTGTCACGTGATGGCGCATGAAAGTTTCGAAGATGAAGAAACTGCAAAGATCATGAACGAATTATACGTCTGTATAAAAGTTGACCGCGAACAGCATCCAGAAGTTGACGAAATTTACATGGACGCGGTGCAGGCATTAACCGGTCACGGCGGTTGGCCGCTTAACGCGATTGTTGACCATGATGGTAAACCCTTTTTTGCTGGAACGTATTTTCCAAAACCTCAATGGCAGAATGTATTAAAGCAAATATCAGAAGTCTGGGTGAGTGATCGTGCGCGTATTATTGAATCAGCTGACGAAATCACAGCACATTTAGAGAAAATGAATCAACGCAATGTTGCTGCGATGCCTGATGATATGTTTACACAATTACGCTATCAATGTTTGCGTTATTACGACGAAAAAGATCACGGCATTGGTAACATCCAACCGAAATTCCCATCAAGCCAATTATTGCCAGTTTTATTATCGTTACGTGGTGATGAATATACTGATATGCATGGCATGGCCGAGGCTATTTTAGAAGCGATGCAGGACGCAGGTATTCATGATCGTGTCGGTGGCGGCTTTCATCGTTATAGTGTCGATGCGCAATGGCGAGTCCCGCACTTTGAGAAAATGCTTTATGACAATGCTCAATTAATGGGTGTCTATGCACTTGCAGCGCAGCAATTTGATCGTGCAGACTTTTTGCAGACTGCTATTAATACCGCTGATTATTTACTCCGCGATATGCGTGTGCTCGGTAAAGACGGTGAATTTTTAGGGTATGCTAGCGCAGAAGATGCTGATGATCCAGGTGGTGAAGGTAGTTTTTATGCTTGGAGCCCAAGCGAGTTAGAAAAAGTACTCGGAAAAGAGGTTGCCGATCGGTTATGTAAGCAGTGGGATATTGTTGCGGGTGAAGCGCATGTTGGTCGCTCTGGTCACTTAGAGCCAGTGACTTCACATATTCCACAACCACGTGGTGCTGATTTAAAAGCGCTCGCAGCTGATGGTGACGTGATGGCTCTGCGTGCTTCGTGGGAGCAATATTACGAACCGTTGCGTAAGCATCGCGACAGCCGTCCACGGCCTATACGTGATGATAAAATTTTAACTGATTTAAATGCTTTGGCTCTGCGCGGTTTTGCATTAGTTGCGCGCTATAGTGGCGAACAGCGTTTTAAAGAGGCGTGCAGTGAATTAGTAGAAATTTTAAAGCAACGCCTCACTGCAGATGGCTTGAAGCGTCTTGGTGACGAAGATGCATTCATCACTGATTATGGTCATTTAATGGTTGGATTAACGGATGCCTTTGCTTTATTGGGCGATCCAACATTAATTGACTTGGCTGAAAAAATTGGCCAAGAAGCGATTGAAAAATTACGTGCAGAGGACGGTGGCTTTTATACCACACCAATTGGCCGAGATGATTTAGTTCGTCGTAGTCGTGAAGATACGGATAACGCTTATCCATCTGGTATACATTCGTTAGCACTGGCTTTTGTGCGTTTGTATGCCATTACAGGCAACAATAAATGGAAAGAACAGGCCGAGGGAATTTTTGGTATTCAAGCTGAAATGTGTTCAAAAGCTTCGACTGCCTGTGCCACCTTATTGATGGCCTACTTAGAATACCAACGTGGACATTTAACTGCAGTGGTGACAGGCGATCCGCAAGAGAAGACCTATCAATCCTTATTAAATGCTGTTTATAGAAACGATATTGCAGGATTAACACCAATGCAGGTGCCATTGCTCGAGGGTCGTAGCTGGCCAGCGTTGGAAGGGCGTAGTGACATTAGCGATTTGAACGTATTTGTGTGCATCGACCAACGTTGTTTGGTGCCAGCACAAGATACAGGAGCGTTCGCAAAATTATTAGTTCAATTACAAAGCGAAATTAAAGATAAGTAATGTATCAAATTATTTTAATTTCATTTGTGGTTACCCTTGTAGTTGTGATCGTTTCTATCCGTAATTTTCTGAAGCGCGCATCTGTCAATACCGTGTCGATAGCATCCTTACATGGAACGCAGCGCATACTGGCGATCATAGATGCACTGCGTCGCTTAAATAAAAAGCAAAGCCAAGATGCCTTATTGGAATTTTGGACCAACACCGAACCATTATTGCAAGAAGCGATAGCTGATAATACAGCATCGACGCGTGAGGAGCTCGTTGAATTGCTCACACAAGCTCATGCCTATTGTTCTAATCGTGAGCTCGCTAAGTCGGTGATGGCTATGCGAAATACCTTACTCGATGCTGCATAGGAATCTGTATGCTGGAGGCTTCTCGCCCGTACACCTTTGATCGCGTCATCCGCATTGCCTTAGCCTGTGGCTTGATCTGGGCCTTGGTCCAACTGGGACAATTTCTCAGCGATGTGTTGATTCCGTTTGGCTTGGCGGTTTTAATCGCCTATCTCTTAAATCCTTTGGTTGATCTGGTTCAGAAGAAAGTGCCGCATAGGGGTCTGGCGGTATTTTTGACCTTAGCCGTGGTGAGCTGTCTCGGTATTGGTCTCTGTGTTATTTGTGTGCAATTAGTCGTTTCGGAAACGGTGCGCTTTGCTGGTTTAGTGCAGGATCTCGCCCAGGATCAACAATGGCGGGAACGCTTAGTTGCTTTATTACCTGATAAATTTGTCGATGAAATCCAAGCAACGATCAGTCAGGATGGTCTCGCGGGTTTAATGACCGTTGATGGTGCTTGGGATCAGGTCAAAGCCTATGCCTCAGAGATTACTCCATGGTTAGCTGATCTTGGTTTAGGCATTATGGGATTGCTAGGTTTATCAGTTGTTGTTTTATACGTCGTGTTTTTATTGGTCGATTACACCTGGTTTAAAGAAAACTGGAATAAAATTATCCCACCAAAACAACGCGATCATGTTGATGGTTTTTTAGTCGATTTTAATAGCGCCATGAATCGACACTTTCGCGCGCAGGCATTGGTAGCAACTTGTGTCGGCGTCTTGTTTGCCATTGGTTTTAGCATCATTGGTTTACCGATGGCGGTTTTATTTGGCTTGTTTATTGGCTTCTTAAATATGGTTCCGTACTTGCAGTTAATGGCCTTGGTGCCGGCATCCCTATTGGCCTGTATGCAGAGCTTGGAGTCAGGGGGTAGTCTGACTATGAGCCTCTTGGCTGTCTTGATCGTGTTTGGTGTAGTCCAAGCAATTCAGGATGCTGTGTTGGTACCGCGGATCATGGGTAAGGCATTTGGTCTGAGGCCAGTGATCATCCTTTTGGCCATCATGATATGGGGTAAAATCCTTGGTCTCTTGGGCCTTATCATCGCTCTACCGATGACCTGTTTGGCTTGGGCCTGGTATCAGCGCCTGGTCATTATCCCGCAAGAGCAGGTGCAGCAAAACGACGAGAATACGGCGAGCGAGCCAGAATCATAAGAATCCTAGTGGCGGACTGCTATCTAAGTATTTTTGTATTAATAGCTTAACGTATAATTACCCATCTTGATTACGTATGGTTTTGCTCTGTACAAAAAGACGACATGATTACGTAGTCAAATCTACTAGACTGCTCGCTCCATGGAGTTTCAGTGAGTAACAATGGGCGTTGTTGTGAATAGCAACAAGAACAAAGGTTTGCTATTTAGAATCCTATTCCTTAAATTAGCTTGTATGGACACAGACCAAAAAGCAGTGAGGAATATTATGCAATCTTTTACATGTGCTCTGTCCAGAACGCGTGGATTCACACTCATCGAAGTGATGATTTCGTTGGCTATTCTTGCCATTTCGCTAACCGCTTTAGCGAGCTCCATCTTTTCACTGCAAAATGGACGCCAGTTAATTAATGAAAACCGTGCTGCTACGTCAGTCGCGCAAGCTGTGCTTGAGCGTATTCAAGGTGAGGCCTGGGATCGCATCGGTCGTGTACCAGCAACCTGGCATCGCCGCGAAACTCCGACCAAGGATGTAACGCGCTTTGTCGAAGAATATTCAGACCCCGATACCCTTGATGATTTTAGACATCACCCACTCACAGACGAACCGTCTGGATTAAATCTCTATCAATATGTTCAATATGGTAGCGACCCGGATCGCGATGGGGTGTTTACACCATCACCGATGTCGATGGATGATTTAGCGCGTGATGATTGGGGCCTGCCTTATGTGACCAATGGGCAACGCAGTGCATTTAATACATCTGATAGTGCCTCTTCCGGCCCAGCCGTAGGAGCCTTTCCAGCAGAAATTATTAATAAATACAATACGCACGAGCGTTATAATTGGCTGCAATTTGTCGGTATCTTAGATAAGCCAAGTGGCCTGAATAATCTGCGTGTGTATGTTGAATATTATAGAGCAGAGGTTATGCAAAACGCACCGGATTATCAAACTTGGCTCGACCAATCAGATGACGACCTTAATATATTAGATCAGTCACATAATATTATGGATTTAACAGAACTCGATGAATTAAATGCTAAATCAATTGTTATTCGCGTAAATGTGGTGTGGACTCGCCGTAATGGCCGCGAAGCCAACCATGAACTCTTCGTGGCACGGAGACAATAAAATGAAAAATACCATAAAAAATGCTTATACTATCTTAGAAGTCACCATCGCTACGGCAATTTTTGTAGTTGTCGTAACCATGGTTATGGAATCGATGACCGCGATGCGTGGTTATATTGGCCATGATGAATCGGTGTATTCCTTAGATATGGAAGCACGTCGCGTGCTGCGCATTATGTCGCAGGATTTAAGTACCAGCGCTTGGTACTTGCCGATGGATGTTGATCAAAAATTTGATTTGCTTGATCCAGGTAACGACCGTGATTTGCGTTATTATCCTTATATTTTAACGCAATCGAGAGCTGGCATGGGCAATTTATTCGATCACTTTGAACGACCAGACGATGAGGTTGTTACAGCGGATGATTTTCCAAGGGGATGGGGTGTTCCCGATAGTCACATGTTGCCGAGTCAAGAAATGATTTTCTTAAAGATTTCTCGTGGTGTGATTGTTGATGATCCTGAGGAACTACGTATTCCACGGGTGAATTATAACAACACTAACGCTACGCCATTCAGTGACTTCTGGAATGGTCCAGTGGTAAATAATATGCGTTTAGTGCTTGATGGTGACACTATTTCAGACATTGGTATTTACTTCGAAGCTGACACATCTGATAGATTACGCGAATATAGTTATATTGTACGGCCGAATCCACGTACCGGTGATCGCGAATTAATAAAATCCTATGCGCACCGCACTGATAATGGACAGGCTAAAAGCACGGCAGCAATTCAAGAAGTAGCAGTGCCGATTTCTCGTTATGTTGACCGTGTGGTATTTGATACATACCGTACTCATCCAAGTTTAGATGTTGACCAATTGCGCGTCGAAATTTATTTATCGCGACGCAATGATGTTGGAAACGTTAATTTTCATAAAGCGACTATGATAATGGCCATGCGTTCGACTGTGGATCCTCAGTATTCTGAGCATATCGACAGTTGGCTCGGTAAGAGTGGCGAATATCCGGTGGCTTACTAAGGGGGGACCTTAAGATGAATATTTCACATTTATCCACAACGCGATCAGCAAGCGCCATTGTCTTAACCATAGGCATGGTGGTGCTGATTTTCGCCATGCTCGGCTTGTCGTCGACGCGACTAAAGTCGATGCATGAGATGACGAATTACGATAGCGGCATTCAACAAGCGGCAGCAGCTGCGGAGGCGGTGACGTCATTCCGTGAAACAAAACTTGTTGATTTAGCAGCGTCGAATGACTTAGCCGACCTCTCGCGCAACCCTGATACGTCCATGCTCGCTACCGACCCGTGGGAAGGGATGGAGTGGTTTGGTAACTGTATCGTGCGCTGGCGCGCAGAGCCGGTAATCATCGCTTCAGAAGACGGTCGCTTTATCACTAATCCATTTCTTTTTGGCGTTAATAAAGAAATGCAGGATAATCCTGATTATGTAGAAAATCATGAGTATTATCACTTCCGCATTTCAGCTGAAGCGCATTACTTACGTAATCGCAATTTAGTTGATGGAACGAATTTGGCTGCATTAGAGGCAGCAGGTGAGTTACCTTGGCAGCGCGCCGATAATAAAGTATGTACTGTTCGTGCGACACGTGTGGTACAGATGAAATTAAACTCTTTATTTAAATACGCACTGTTTCACGCCAAAGAAGGCCCCTATGGCGATATCGAAATTGGACCAGGTTACGATCAAAACATTACTGGACGTGTGCATTCAAATGGTGCTATTTATGTTGCAGGTCAGCCAGGTTGGGGTGCAGCCTTAATTGGCGATGCTTCTGATAAAGTTGACATGGTTGGCATTGATGGCGTTTATCGTATGCGTAAGGACGACTTTCTCTATCAACATCGATTTGGTGGGGCGCCTTTACAAGTTTCTAAGACCGATCCTAAGTGGGGCGATAAGGTGTGGTTTGGTGATGGTAACCAAGATCCACTACCTGTTGATCCAGATTACTACGTCGATTTAAGCCATTCTATTAACCGCACTTCAGGTCCGAGCCATCGACTAAATGGTATTTATATGAGTTATAAAGCGGACTCACGTAGTGGCACGCGAATGAAAGACACTTATGGCGCTTATATGCGCGATAGTTTTAACAGCGGTGCCACCGTTGTGAAAACCTTAAGTAATATTCCACAATTAGGCGGTCGTCCATTTGAAGCTCAGCGTCTCTTCCCTGAAGGTACGCAAATGTGGACGATTAATCCAGGTAATCCAAACGATTACAGTTCGTGGACGATTTTGCCAAATGAAGCGTTTAGACCAGCTGATTGGTTTGTCGATCCTGAAGGTCTTGATGCTGATGGTTCGAATGACTTTGATTTCACCACAAAACCAGGACCTTTCTCAGGTGCAGTTACTTCTTATGCCGAGAAACTCTTTCACGTCAGAGAGCCACGTAATCGCCGTTATGCGACTAATTATTCTTCGATGAACCCTGCATTAGGAGCAGATGTTGATGAAGATGGTGATGGACGCCTCGATAATTCTGGCGCGATTTATGATCCAAATACCTGGTTTGTTGATGCAGGTGGATTGAAACAGTGGTATCAACGTAAAAGCCCTGGCGTGGGTAATCATGTAGTTGATGGACGTACCGATTTAGAAGCATCATTAAATATTATTGATATTTTTGACCCTGCTGGCACTTATGATCAACATCCAAGTCCAAAGGGTCCAAGTGCTGCTTCGCCTGCATCTAAATTAAAACCAGGCGCTACAGGCTTCCGTTATCATGGTCCACCAGTTGCTGATGCTGATGGTGATACATTTGGTGATAATGAGGTATTGGGTACCTATATTAATTGGGCACTGAATTCTAAAGATAAAAATGAGCCGAAGTCTTACGGTTTAGTTATTCGTGAGCGTCGTTATCAACGTATTCCTGATGCGTCAAATTCTGATGCATGGGCAATTATGCCTGATCGTCCAGTTGGCACTGGATCAGGTGCTCCACCTCCACCTCCACCAAGTGGCGGCGGCGGCGGTGGTTCTGGTAAAAACGCCAAAATTACTATCTCACGTTATGACTCGTCAGGTTATTGGTCGGTTGACTGTGTGGACTTTATCCGTGTTACTGACGGTAAAGTGGTCCGTGTAGATAACAAAGACTCTGACTATAGTGAGCCATCTGGTTCCTTATCAAATGGTACCAGCTCAAGATATAGCCCAGTTGGAGGTTCTTATCGTTACACTTCAAACTCTGGTCGTTCATCTGTCTTTGAAGCCGATTTAGACGGTAGATATCAAGTGCGTTTGCGTTATGCACGTAATACATCACGTAAACGTGTGCGAATTGTTATAAGTGGTAATGATGCGGCAGGTAATCCATTTACGGCTCCAACCATTGTCTTGAACCAGTATGGTTCGCGAGGTGGTGTGTGGGCTACTTTGGGCACCTTTGAATTTGGCCATACACCGCCACCAGCACCGCCACCACCATCTGGTCCACCGCCACCACCACCGCCACCAAGTACAACCTTGTCGACGGATTATGCGAAGTATTTGAAATCACAGTATGCCGTGTTCTTCGGACCGCATGAAATCACCGACTTGTTCTTTGACTTTGGCGCAGCAGCAGCATCGAGCGATGAAGACTATGTGGTCTACGAGCGTGATGTCTTAGATCGACGTGAAGCGGTATTTATGCAATATCAATTCTGGAACCCAGATACGTCGAAATACACCGGTGGTTCCGAGTGGAAGAATTACCGAGTCAATGTTTTGACCTTCAATATGCGTAAAACATTAGACTTCTTAATGGCTACTGATTTTGCAGATATTTCTGGTGACCCATTGCAGACAGGCAAAGCCAATGCGCGATTTAACGGTATGATTTATGCACATCGTACTCGTCGTAGTGATTCCTACACACCATGGGGCACGACGCGCTGGCATCCTGATTGCTATGGTATCTGGAATTGTTCGGTGAAGAGTAAGAACTGGGAATTGCCGCCATCTGGCCACTTGCCAAATCATAATCCGGCAAGTTCAGTCTATCCGGCTAATGGTTTCGATTGGCGCAGCGGTTCTGGTCCAGCCATGTCTTATCATTCTGCTGTTCGTTTAACCAATGCAGAGGATTTAAACTATGGTGTCTATTTCCATGATGATATGGGTACACCAGATGATCCGACAGATGATTATAAGTGTAAAAAAGGTTTAACCTTTATTACGCCTAATATGTGTTATGTCTGGAAGGATTATAATACGGTTAAATATGGTGACTCTCGTTCAGGTAATCTAGGAAACAGAGCAACCTTAGGTTCTACTAATTGGAAGAATGATAATTATAAGAGTATTCCTTGCGCGATATTTGCGGACTATATCAATATTCTTTCTAATGAGTGGAAGGACTCAGCTCAAACGACTGGTTCACGGACCAAGGTCGGTAAAGATACTTGGATGATCTCTTCAGTGATTACGAATAATATCCCAAGCCACGTTGATGGTACGGGTTATATTCATCCTTCTGAAGGTTCGCATAACTTGATTCGTTACAATGAGAGTTGGGGTAGCAGTCGTACCTTCCACTTGAAAGGTAGTAATGTGGTTATGAATACGCGTCGCTATAGTCGCAGTCATATTGCTTATAAATATGACAAGCCGAACTTAAATAACGACGTTTATGATCCACCTAATCGTGACTTCGTGATGAACAGTGACTTATTTACGAAGCCTGGTCAGCCACCATTTACACCGTTTGGTGTAACGGTAACGCGAACCATCATGACGATTGAGGACTTGAATAACTAATCACCTGAGTGATGAGTAGTCGAAAATTAAAACCCAGCGCTTCGGCGCTGGGTTTTCTTTTTATATCTGGATCGAATGTTATGTTAAATGAGTCCTTCAACCTGAGTTTCGTAGAGTTTGAAGTACATGCCACCCTGACTAATAAGATCTTGGTGCGAACCCTGTTCAACAATTTGACCATTCTCTAAATAACAAATAAGGTCTGAAGCAACGATGGTACTCAGTCGATGAGCAATGGTTATGCTGGTACGATTTTTAAGTAAATTATCCATAGCTTCTTGAATTTGTACTTCAGTAGCACTATCCAAACTCGAAGTTGCTTCGTCGAGCAAAACAATGCTTGGGTTACGCAGGATGACGCGGGCTATGGCCAGGCGCTGACGCTGGCCGCCGCTTAATTTCAGGCCCTTGGTACCGATGCGTGTATCGAGTGTATCGGGTAAGCTTTTAACAAATTCGCCAGCTTGTGCTTGTTCGAGTGCTGCCCAGAGCTCAGTTTCGTCATAATTGCGATCGAGGGTTAAATTGCTGCGGATGCTGCCATCAAACATAGGATTGTCTTGGAAGACCATGCCAATTTGATTGCGGTACCATTGTTTATTTAAATCGGTAATTTCCTGGCCGTCTAAAGTAATGCTGCCGCGCTGATGCTCATAAAAACCAAGCAGGATATTCATCAAGGTGCTTTTGCCGGCACCTGAAGTACCGACTAAGGCAACTCGTTGACCAGCTGGAATATCTAATGAGAAGTCCTTAATGACTGATTTATTATTAGCGTAGGTAAAGGAGATATTATCAAATTGTAGGGCGCCGTTGCAGGCCTCAGTTTCTTTATCACCGCTTGTTTCAGCCGGCAGTTCATTGACTTCGCGTACACGTTCAGGAGCAACTAAGTCTGCATTAAATTTAGAAACGTAATAAGTGAACTGACCGAGAGGGCTACGTAATAAGCCCTCAAAAGTAATGAACAGCATTAGATCACCAATGGTGAGTTGACCCTGATGCACCATCCATGAGCCAACGCTGACGAGTCCTATCCACGGTAATAATAGAATCGCATGCACAATGTTATTCATTAATTGACGACGTACGGCTAAAGAAATCGACGCATCACTGAATTCGCTGATGGTGTTAGAGATGCGATCCTGATAGCGTTCCTCTTTGTTGAAGCTGCGAATCACGCGGATGTTTTCTAGAGTTTCACCGACGTCTGCTTGTAATTGTTGACGCTTTTCGAGAACGATTTCTTCGTATGTGCGTAAACCTTCTTGGAGTCCGCGTGCGGCATAGATACAAACCGGAGCAATTAAAAATAAGAGCAGCGTCATCAGTGGATTAATGACCAGCATGACCACTAGCATCAAAGCGATCATGCCAAAGGGGCGGATTACAAAGCGCATGCCATCAAAAACAATATTTTCTATTTTAGTGACATCAGCAGTTAAGCGTCCGGTTAAATTCATGACCTTACCGGTGACGAAGTCCTGATATGGTGCGTGCAGTAAACCAGCAACCATGCTTTTGCGAAGTTCATGACTCATACCAGTGATAACGCGACGAATAATGTAATTTTGGAAGACCTGAAAAACCGATGCTAAACCACGTACAGCGAAGGCGAGTAGGCCGATATAAATGATCGGCATGAGTTCGCCAGCTGGGAATAAATGGTCGAAGGTTATTTTGTTAAGCAGCGGTAGGGGTAAATTGACTACCGACATCAGTAAAATAATCACGATGCTTTGAATTAACAGCGTACGAAAGCGTGATAAGCGTCTAATAAAGTAGCGGATTAATTGACGTCGTTCACTCATCGCTGTGCTCCTCATTATTGAGGAAGCCTTCAACTTGGGCCTCGTAGAGTTCACGGTACATTTCCGAGCGTTCAACTAATTCTTGATGCGTGCCTTGTTCGATAACACGACCTTGATCTAAAACCAAAATGCGATCGGCGTGGGTGATCGTTGATAAGCGGTGAGCGATTATGATGCTGGTGCGATTTTTAAATAAGCCTTGTAGTGCTGATTGAATGTGGCGTTCGCTCAACGAATCAAGGGCACTAGTCGCCTCATCTAATAATAAGAGCGGGGGATTTTTTAAGATAGCCCGGGCAATCGCTAAGCGCTGGCGTTGACCACCAGATAGGCCAACACCGTTTATGCCGATGTTGGTGTCGAGTCCTTCTGGTAATTCCTGAACAAAATCATCAGCGTGTGCCTGTTGGAGTGCCTGCCAGATTTCATTTTCAGGTACTTCTTTTTTAGGGGAACCTATTAGTAAATTTTCACGCACCGTGGCGTTAAATAACATCTGTTCCTGAAAGACGATGCCGATGTGCTGACGCAGGGCATCAAGTTGCATGTCTTTGGCGTTGACCTTATTAAATAATATATTGCCCTTATAGCCTTCAAAGAAGCCGAGTAATAAATGAAATAAAGTAGTTTTGCCGCTGCCCGATGAACCAACGATAGCCACGGTTTCACCTGCTTTAATCTGCATATCCATCTTACTAAAAATAGGCAGATCAGGATTGTAGGCGAAATCGAGTCCTTCGATATCAACGCTGATGCCTTTGGCGGTGTCCGGAACATGATCGAGGGGGCGTTGATCTTGTTGTCCTTCGAGTTCTAAGGACAATAAATCATGCACGCGGTGCAGACTGGCCTGGCTTTGGTTTAATTTATTACTGTAATCAAGTATTTCATTCATCGGCCCGGTTAAGAGGACCAGCATTGAATACTGAGCGATGAATTCATTAAATGGTAAGCCTTGGGCAACGACTTGAATCGCACCGATAATAAAAAAGCTGTATTGGGTAAAGACTAATATAATTGCGGCTGATGAGCGCAATGCCGATTGAATCGTTTCTAAGTAAGTCTCATTATCGGCGTAGCGCTGCGATAAATCGTTTAACTGACCTTTAATGTCGTTTTCTAAACAGAAGGCTTTGAGTATATTCGCATTGCTAACCGCTTCTGATAAATCAGCCATCATATTTTCACGCAGGTCGACCTTAGTCTTACTGGTATCGCGAACCTTGGAGCGCAATTTCCGTTGGGCTAAAACTGTTAACGGCATTAATATAACTGCGAGCAGACCGATTATGGGATTCCACACGGTGAGCACTATGGAAAAGACCACGATCATCATCGCTGAGCGCACGCCTTGCTCAAAAAATCCATTAATCGATAAATCAATGTCTTCAACATCATTGAGCCAAGTGTTGGCCTGACCTCCGGCGCTGTGTTCTAAATAATGACTATAGGGAAGGCGTAATAAATGTGCAAAAAAATCACGACGTATTTTATTAGCAGCATCTAGCGCAATGCCGCGGCCAAGACGTACGCTCAAATAATTAATGCCTGCCTGAATAAATTGTATGGCGACGATGATGCTGATAAAAATGGTTATTGCTGAGACTAATTCATCTTCACTTGCACGCGGCTGATCAGTAAATGGGCCACCAAGTTTGCCAAGTAACCACGACAATAAAAATGGCTGAGCTAAGAGCATAACCGTGGTGCTTAATATAAGTAGCAGCATGCACCAGAATCCAGCCTTACGCTGCATTAAGAGGCCGAGTAGTTGTTTAAAGAATTGACCGCTAGTCATCTGATGATCTCCACATCAGTAGCCAACGCTCATAGAGAAATTGCCATAAATTGCGTTCAGCGGCGACAATGAATGCTGCTTTATGCTCAGGCAGCTCAGCTTTTAATGTATAGGGGTCTAAACTTTGAAATGCGATGATTTCTGCACTGCCGTCATTTTTAATAAAGCGCACATAATCAATGCTCAACGGGTTGTGAATATGCACGGACTGAGGCTCATTAAATTCAATATCAAGCCCAATTTTGGAAGTGTTTTCTGTGATAGTGGCTTCAAAACTTGGGCGAATCTGAATAAAATAAAAACTTATAAAAACGAATAAGGAAAATAAGACAATGCCAATGCTGAGTACCCAGCCACAACGGCGTGTAGTCCACAAACGGTAATGTGCTTCGTCTTGGGGGGTGAAGAGCATGTCCGGTTAGTGTGACAGATTCCTCGCTTGGTCAATTGCTGTGGCTGAGGAAATCAATGCTTTGCTGCGCTGCGCCACTGCGGTCGAGCTGACCAGCCGACAAGCCAAGTAATCGAATAGACATTTGGTCATCAATGGATTCATGAAAAAGTTTGCAGGCAATCGGATAAATATCCTCAAAATCCCATAAATCTTGGATGACATGACATTGATGGGTGTAACTACGAAAATCATGGTATTTAACTTTCAAACATAATTCATGGCCACGACACTTTTTGCGTTGGAGGCGTTCTGACAATTCACCGGACAAGCGTGTGAGGCAATCAATTAATTCGTCGAGGTCATGCACATCGTGGCTATAGGTATGTTCAACACCTATCGAAACCTGCTTGCGTTCGTTCACGACTGGTCGCTCATCGATACCGCGAGCGAGTTCGTAATAACGCTGTCCCTGGTTACCAAAATAAAATTGACAATCATTCAGGCTATATTGGCGTAAATCGCCAATAGTTTTAATGCCTAATTCATGCAATGTTTGTTCTGTCCGTTTACCAATGCCAGGTACGCGACGCACGCCGAGTGGTTCAAGAAAATCAAGTACACGCGGTGGCGGTACGACACAGATACCGTTTGGTTTATTCATATCTGAGGCAATTTTTGCAATAAATTTACACGTCGAGACGCCTGCCGACGCATTGAGTTTTAAATCTTTTCGAATGCGACGGCGAATTTCTTGGGCGATCAATGTTGCTGTTGGTATCTTGAGTTTGTTTTCTGTAACATCTAAAAATGCTTCGTCCAAAGACAGTGGTTCAATCTCATCAGTAAAACTTTGGAAGATATGATGAATGCCTTCACTGGCTTCTTTATAGCGCTTGAAATCAGGCGAAATAAAAACCGCTTCGGGGCATAATTGATAAGCACGTGCGCAGGGGATGGCAGAACGAACGCCATATTTTCGCGCTTCGTAACTTGCTGCACAGACAACGCCGCGGCTTTCCGGAGATCCACCAACAACGACAGGTTTGCCTTGAAGATCAGGGTTGTCCCGTTGTTCCACCGAGGCGTAGAAGGCATCCATATCGATATGAATTATTTTACGCTGCTGCATATATAGAGTTTATATGAACCCATACTTGATTTCAAGCAATTGCGTTTCGAAAATCGTGTAGGTGAAGTAGTTTATACGTAAGTGTAGTAAAAAAGTACGTTTAGAGAATAACGCCTGTCTTGCATCGCCTTGAGATCACATTTATACTACCGTATGCATTCTCAGTCCTCATCTGATAAACCGACGTACAAGACCTTGCCACAAATGCTTCGTGCCGTGGTTGAATCTGAGCGTCATCATGCATTTGCTTACAAAGAGAATAATCAATGGCGTTATTTGGCGACTGACAGATTTCGTGATCAAGTTGCTGACCTGGCCTTAGCGCTGCGAAAAATTGGTCTGCAAAAGGGCGATACGGTTGCAATTATTTCCCAGCCATCTCCGCAATGGTTGATGATGGATTTGGCGGTTATGGTCGCTGGTGGTGTAACCGTGCCAATTTTTGCGCATATTGCTTCAGACATTTTTGAATATCAATTAGAAGATGCCAAAATCGCTTGGTGCTTTGTTGCCGGTGATGAACAGTGGGAACTTGTTACTGAATCAAAAAATAAATGGAAAGGTATTATTAATCACAATTTGCATAAAGAAGGTGATGATATTTATACCTTGTCGATGATGTTAAAAGTAGGGGCACAAGAACGTGCTGATCATCCAACGTTGTATCATGATTTGCGTGAGGCAGTGAAACCGGAAGATCTGGCAACTATTATTTATACCAGTGGTAGTACTGGCATGCCCAAGGGCGTGTGTTTAAGTCAATGGAATATTGTCAGTCAACTGCATGCCGCTGCTGAACGTTTTCCGTTGGATACCGACGCTGATAAAGCCTTAAGTTGTTTGCCACTTGCTCACGTTTTTGAGCGTATGGTGATGTATTTTTATATCAGCCGCGGTATTTCGATTACTTTTGCCGATGATATTCAAAACGTTGGTGTTTTACTGCGCGAAGTGCAGCCGACTACGGTGACTATGGTGCCGCGCTTACTTGAAAAAGTCTATGCGAGTATTTTAAAGAAAGCACAAGAAGCAAATTTTTTCAAGCGTCAGATCGCCCAATGGGCATTCTCTGAGGCTCATGAAAACGATCCTATCAGCGCACGTGATACTTGGAGCTTTCAAATAGCGGATAATTTAGTTTATGGTAAATTACGCGAAGCCCTTGGTGGCAATTTAAAGTATATCATCGTTGGTGGTGCGCGTCTGAGCCCTGATTTACAACGATTTTTTTTAAATATTGGTCTGCCCTTATTTGTTGGCTATGGATTATCCGAGGCTTCGCCGGTAATTGCGGCGAATTATCCAGGACATAATCGCATCGATACGGTTGGTCCCGTTTTCCCAGATATCGAAGTCAAACTCGGTGAAGGTGATGAAATTTTAGCTCGTGGTCCGAATATCATGCAGGGCTATCTGAATTTGCCTGATAAGACGGCAGATGTTATTGATGAAGATGGCTGGCTGCATACGGGGGATTGTGGTAAATTCGAAGACGGTTTTTTAAGTATTACTGGTCGCATCAAGGAATTATTTAAAACCAGTAACGGTAAATATGTCGCTCCAGTACCGATTGAACAAAAAATCTGTGAATCACCGGTCATTGATATGGCAATGTTGATTGCTGAAGGTCGCAAATTTGTTTCGTGCTTGTTTTTCCCAGATCAGGAAACACTTGAACAATTGAAGCTCGATACAGATTCGACGCATTTGAAAAACGTAGAGTTTTTTGAATCAGAATTTATGCGTGACCGCATGGAAAAATTACTCGAAACTGTGAATAATGAGCTCAATCACTGGGAGCAAGTGCGTAAATACAAATTTATTGATGAAGTGCCAAGTATTGAAGGTGGTGAGCTCACCCCAACTATGAAAATCCGACGTCATATTATTGAAGAAAAATATGCGAATGTCATTGAGGACCTCTATAAGGAGGCAGATGCATGAGTGAACAAGAGCGTTTAGCCATAGTTGACGCGGTGCGGACACCGTTGTGCAAGGCTGGTGGAAAAATGCGTGGTATTCAAGCCGATGATTTGGGCGTGGTACCGGTCAAAGAATTATTGGCACGTAGTCCATTGGACGCAGAAGACATTGATGAATTAATTTTAGGCTGTGTTGGTCAACCTGCACACGCAGCAAATATCGCGCGTGTTGTAGCGATGAAAGCAGCTTTGCCGCATTCGTGTATTGCCTCAACCGTGCATCGTAATTGTGCATCTGGTATGGAGAGTTTAAGCTCTGCTTACGAGCGCATTTTATGTGGCAGCATTGATCGAGCGATCGTTGGTGGCACTGAGAGCATGTCGAACATTCCCTTGTATTACGGACCCAAGATGACGGCTTTTTTTGAACGCATGATGCGCTCAAAAAGTTTTTTCAAGAAAATTGCAACGCTCTGTTCCTTTCGTCCGTCGTTTTTAAAACCAATTATTGGTATTCAACTTGGTTTAACTGATCCAGTTTGCGGATTAAACATGGGTCAAACTGCTGAGAATTTATCGCGTGAATTTCATATCTCACGAGAGCAACAAGATACTTACGCTTTAGAAAGTCATCGACGTGCATCAGCGGCACAAAAAGAGGGACGTTTGGGTGAGGAAATTATTCCAGTACCGATGCCGCCAAAATATGAACAATCAATTGAAGCTGATGATGGTATCCGTCATGAGCAGACTATTGAAGCATTACAAAAACTGCGTCCGTATTTTGACCGCAGCAACGGCACGGTCACTGTAGGTAATGCCTGTCCAATAACTGACGGTGCCGCAGCAATGTTGGTGATGAAAGAATCAGAAGCAAAAGAACGTGAGTTACCAGTTTTGGGATATCTTAAAGATTTCTGTTACGCGGGACTTGAACCTGAGCGCATGGGTCTTGGACCAGTTTATGCGACGGCTAAAATATGTCAGCGTCATGGATACAGCATGTCTGATTTCGAATTAATAGAATTAAATGAAGCCTTCGCTGCGCAGGTTATTGCTTGTGAGCAGGCCTTTGCCAGTGATGCATTTGCGCAAAAACATTTAGGCATGGATAAGGCACTTGGTGAAATCGACAGAGAGAAACTGAACGTCAATGGTGGCGCCATAGCTTTGGGCCATCCTGTTGGCACAACTGGTGCGCGTTTGGTGATAACTTTATTAAAAGAACTACGTCGTCGTTCCATGCAGCGCGGTCTTGCGACATTGTGTATTGGTGGTGGCCAGGGTGCTGCCTTCGTCGTGGAGGTAGCTTAATGTCTTATATTGAAGCACTCACTGACGAAAATGGTATTGCTTGGATTGGCTTCAACACGCCTGATTCAAAAGTGAATACACTTGGCTCACAAATGATGCACGATTTGGATGAAGCGATTCGTGAAAACAGTGAAGCCAAAGCAATTATTTTTTACAGTTGCAAATCACATCAATTTATTGCTGGTGCTGATATCAACGAATTAAAAGCAATTGATAGCGAGAACGAGGCTTTAGCGAAGTCGCGTTTAGGCCAGGATATTTTTAATCGTATCGCCAATTTAGAAGTGCCAACGCTTGCAGTAATTAATGGCCCATCTATGGGAGGTGGTACTGAATTAGCATTGGCCTGTCGTTGGCGTTTAATGACTGATCATCCTAAGGTCAGTATCGCCTTACCAGAAGTGCGTCTTGGAATTTTACCAGGTTGGGGCGGTACCCAGCGATTGCCGCGCTTATGCGGTTTCGCCACTGCAGTCGATATGATGTGCACAGGTCGCAGTATGCGTGGGAAGAAATGTTTAAAAATCGGTCTTGTTGATAAAATTATTAATGATGCTTTTTGGCGCGAGCAGGCCACTGAATTTATTCAGATTGTGTTGAAGAAAAATAAAAAGCGCAGAGCAACTAAGCTTGGCATTATGGGTTTCTTGCTGAGTAAAACCGGACTTGGTCGTTCGTTGGTAGTGAAGAAAGCCAATGAGGGCATTGCTAAGCAAGGTGGATCACATTATCCCGCTCCAGCAAAAATAGTGGAAATACTCCAGGACACTTATGGAACCAATATTGAGCAGGGCTTGGAGAAGGAGGCTGAAGCTTTTGCTGCGCTATCGCAAACAGATGTATCCGGTCATTTAGTCAATTTATTTTTGAATAATGAAAGTGCAAAACGGCGCTTTGCAGATATAGAAACTAAGCCAATTGAACATGCTGGTGTTTTGGGTGCTGGTATCATGGGTGGTGGCATTGCGTGGTTGCTGAGCCAAAAAGAAATCATCGTCCGGGTTAAAGATATTAATTGGAAAGCGTTGACCAAAGCCTTCCAAACGGCTGCAAGTTTGTACCGCGCATTGGTCAAGAAACGTCGCATCAAACAAAATGAGATGGATGTGGCGATGAATCGCTTAAGTGGTGGTCTCGATGATATTGGTATGCGTCATGCAGATGTGCTTATTGAAGCAGTGGTTGAAAACTTAGAAATTAAACAATCAGTATTGAAGCAATCGGAAACAGTGCTTACCGAAGACTGTACGATTTGCACCAACACCTCATCACTATTAGTGAAGGATATGGCCACAGTTTTGAATAAACCTGAGCGTTTCGTTGGCATGCATTTCTTCAATCCAGTAGATAAAATGCCGCTGGTTGAAGTTATTACTGGTCCACAGAGTGATAAAGAACATGTCGCTCGTATTGCACAATTATCATCGCGTTTAGGTAAAACACCGGTGGTCGTGCAAGATTGTCCCGGTTTTTTGGTTAATCGTTTATTAATGCCTTATATGAATGAAGCGGTGTATTGTGCGCAGGATGGCGCAGACTTTGAGCAAGTGGATAAGGTTTTGAAGTCATTTGGTATGCCGATGGGCCCGTTTGTATTGGCTGATGAAGTAGGTTTAGATGTCTGCTATAAGGTGGCGCATAATCTATCGGATGCCTATGGTGAGCGCATGAAAGTGGCTAAAATGCTCGAACAGATAGCGAATGATTTGAAGTTATTAGGTAAAAAAGGTGGCAAGGGTTTCTATCACCATAAATCTAAAAAACGTAAATTGAATAAGGCTGTTCTGAAATTACAGGGCAATGTTGTTAATGAACTGAGCGATGATGATATTCGCGATCGCTGTATTTATGTGATGATAAATGAAGCTGCGCGCTGCATGGATGAGGGTATTGTTGAATCTCCGGCAGATTTAGATTTAGCGATGATCATGGGCACTGGCTTTCCACCTTTCCGTGGTGGCTTGCTGCGTTACGCAGATCACATCGGTTTAAAGAATGTAGTTAAACGCTTGCACAGTCTACAAAGCAGCTTTGGTTCTCGATTTGAAGTAGCTCCTGCTTTACTTGCTTATTCAGAAGCGGGAACATTTTATCCGGCTCAGGATAAAGCCGACGCATGACCGATTTAAATGCAACCTTGGCAACGACCCATGCCATGGTCGGATTGCTTGAAAAAGTTTTGAATATGCGCATCCACGCAGAAGGCGTGCAGCATATTCCTGACGATCGACCTGTCTTGTTTGTGATAAATCATTTTACTCGCATGGAAACATTTTTAATTCCACGTGTTATTTATCAAGAAACGGGTAAAATCGTCCGAAGTTTAGGGGATAAAGGTTTATTCAAGGGTGCATTCGGCACCTATTTGCGTGCCTGTGGTGTTTTGCCGACGAATGAGCCTCAGCGCAATCGAATTATTTTAGGTGATTTAATGACTGGTCGCTCAAATTGGGTTATTTATCCCGAAGGGGCGATGGTTAAATCTAAGAAAGTTTATGAAAATGGTGAATGGGTTTTGGATACACCTTACCAAAAGACCAAGCGTTCACCGCATACTGGATCGGCAGTTTTGGCTTTGAAAGCTTGTTTGCATCGATTGCAGTATCGCAATGCCCAACGACGTGGAGACAATATAGTTACGGATATGCTTCAAGAGCGCTTTCATTTTGAACAAGCGGCAGATTTAGGACCGCATCATCCAGTTATTATTCCCGTTAATATTTCCTATTACCCGATTCGCCCTGGTCAAAACGCACTATCGTTAGCAGCAAAAGCATTGGTGAAAGGTTTACCTCGTAATATTGAAGAGGAATTAAAAGTTGAAGGTAATATGCTGCTGACGACTACTGATATCAGTGTGTATTTTTCAGAGCCAATAGATTTGAAGCCCTATGTGCAGCCATGGTATAATATCAGTCATCGCATGTTGCCATTTATTAAAGAATCCAAGCGTATTAATATGCTCATTGGTTCACAAAAGAATCGATTAATGAAGCGTTTCATGAAAGAAATCTATGAAAATGTTTCAGTGAACTTTGACCATATTTATGGGATGGGTTTGCGTCGCTGCCGAAAGGCGCAAGTCAGCGAAGTTGATTTTTTATGCGCATGTTATTGTGCGGCGATGCGAATCCGTGAGTTTGACCATAGGCGTATTCACCCGAGTTTGCGAGAAGCTTTAATTCATATTGTTACCGATCGTGATTACGAACCATTAAACAGCATTCGTCAATGTGCTATAGATGAAGGTCTCATTCATGTCGAGGACGGTATCTATCATATTAATCGCGATTTACAGCGCAGTGAACATGAATTTCACAATATTCGCTTGAAGCATCCAATTGGTGTTATTGCTAATGAGATAGAACCGTTAACCCGTGTTGTTGAGGTTATTGATAATACAGTCAACCAACCGGCGGTCTTTATCCGTAAAAAGGTTGCGCAGATGGTCATGGATTTAGATGAAGAAGAATTCAAACATGACTACGAGGCGTACTATGACGCCGATTTATCGAAGCCGCCAGAGAATGGTATGCCTTTTTATTTGAAGGGTGAGCGTAAAGATTTAGGAATTGTTTTATCACATGGCTATTTAGCGGCGCCACCAGAGGTTCGTGAATTAGCCCATCATTTGAATGCGCAAGGATTTCCTGTTTATGGTGTCCGTTTAAAAGGGCATGGAACAGCGCCACATAACCTCATGCATGTATCGTGGGAAGAATGGTTAATATCTTATCTGCGTGGTTTAGCAGTTATTAAAAATACATGTAAAAAAACCATAGTTATGGGATTTTCAATGGGTGGCCTGTTGGCAATGTTGGCTGCAGCACGTTCACCAAAAGATGTTGCAGGTGTGGTGACAATTAATTCGCCGATGAAATTGCGAGATGCTAAAAGTAAATTTGTTCCGGCCTTGGCTTGGTGGAACCGTTTGATGGAAAACTTTGATTCGATGCGTATGGACTATGTGGAAAATGAGAGCGAGAATCCGCAGACCAATTATAGTCGAAACTATATCAATGGTGTTAATGAATTAGATAAACTCATAGATGTTGCCGAGGAACATTTACCAAAAATCTGCGTACCTTCATTGATCGTTCAAGCCAATCAGGACCCGGTCGTTGATCCAGAAAGTGCAGAAATTATTCAAGAGAAAATGGCAAGTGACGATGCGACCATTGCCATGCTCAAATATAACAATCACATTATCATTCGTGGTGAGCGCTCACAGCAGGTTTTCACGCGCATTGACGATTTCATAAATCATCGACTCACTAAACGAATAGAAAAATCGTCGAGTATTTAATAACCTTCTTCGACGCCTATTTTCTTGTGCAAGTCATGTACAATGCTGGTTAAGCTGGGTACTAATATTAACGTAATGACAGTGGCGAATAAAACACCATAGGCCAGTGATGCGGCCATGGGTATTAAAAATTGTGATTGAACACTGGTTTCCATCATAAGTGGGAATAAGCCAAAAAACGTAGTTAGCGTTGTGAGGATAATCGGTCGAAATCGTGAG